>NZ_VOZY01000007.1:0-223964 GCF_013419525.1 Acinetobacter sp. YH12076
AACTGTGTTTCAGAAAGCTTCTTTGAATCGATATATTTCATCCGCAGATTATGCATGAATATTTAAAATTCTTCGGTACAAATAATCAGCAAGAGACTGTTCGTTTTTTGATTTATGAAAGAGGCTTTATAGCTATACCATTAAAAAATTACTAGATTAAACAAACAATGAGAATGCATATTTTTTTGAATTCCTTACTTACGATGTATTGTTCAATTTCAATATTTATGGTCATTTTTATATATTTTTTATCTAATTGGTAAATATGGAAAAAACATTTTACATTCATTGGCTTAATATCATTTTTAATACTGGCAATTTGTTTTTACTTTAAATATAACGAAAAATTGAATGATGATGATATTTTGTTCAAGCAGTTACCAATGAAAGTACGGTTACCAATAAGTACTTCAAATCTACTATTTTTAAACCTAAATTTGGGTTTTATCTTATTTATATTGGCAGTGCTTACAATAGTAATTACAGCTAATATATGGTTTATTACACTTTGTATTTTTATTATTTGGAATGCAATAATTTATCATCCTCATATTTGGTTTGTAGATTCTATTGATTTAAAACAAGATATAAAAAATAAAACAAATGAATTTGAGAGTGTAAGACAGGAGAAAGGTGATTTTGAATATTTTAATGATGGTTTCACTTACACTACAACTGGGCCTGAAATAAGCACTAAAACTATATTATGGAAAAATATTCAAAGTATAGATGTCGTACGCCAAGATCTTGGAACCATTGATGAGATTCAGCTCTATATATTGTGTTCAAATACAATCATTTATATTGCCGAAAATACACCGGGTTATTACTATTTCATTGATCAACTGCATCAGAATTTTCCAGAAATAGATGAAATTTGGCAAATTTCAATCATTGCAGATGATTCAGGGCAACCATTCAATATTTTAAAAAAAGGCAATGGTCTCTGATATGAAAAGCTATTTAGCCATCTATGACATTGGCGCATAATTTGCTTGCTTCTACCTAATTTTTTTACTGTTTGATATAACAAATTAGGAAGTTGAAGTGACTACAGGCTACTTACGTGGACAAGACTTAATTGACCAGATCCAACAACAGGATTATTCCAGAGACCTAATTGGATATCATGGCGATGTACCTCAAGTCGTATGGCCTAATCAGGCACGTATCGCAGTGCAGTTCGTGTTGAACTATGAAGAAGGTGGAGAAAACCACATCGAACATGGGGATGCAGGATCAGAACAATTCTTATCCGATATTATTGGAGCGGCCAGTTTTCCTGCCAAACATATGTCGATGGACTCGATGTATGAATATGGCTCCAGAGCCGGTTTTTGGCGGATTCATGAAGAATTTAAAAAACGTGATTTACCCATGACGGTCTTTGGCGTTGGTATGGCTTTAGCACGCAATCCTTATATTGTCGATGCGATCAAACAAACCAATTATGATGTCGTTTCACATGGTCAACGCTGGTTACATTATCAGGATATGCCGATAGAGTTGGAACGTCAGCACATGGATCAGGCAATTAGTGTGCTTGAAGCATTATTTGGAAAGACGCCTATTGGTTGGTACACAGGGCGTGACAGTCCCAACACACGTCAGCTATTGGCTGAATTTCCACAAATCAAATATGACTGCGATCACTATGGTGATGATTTACCTTTTTGGAGTCATTTGACGAATGAAAGTGGTCAAACCCGTCCACATTTAATTATTCCTTACACACTTGAAAGCAATGATATGAAGTTTTGTTCACCGGGTGGTTTCAACAGTGGTGAACAGTTTTATCAATATCTTAAAGATGCTTTTGATGTGCTATATGCAGAAGGTGAAAGCGCGCCAAAAATGTTATCGATTGGGATGCATTGTCGTATTTTAGGGCGACCAGGCCGTTTTAAAGCACTACAACGATTCTTAGATTATGTGCAATCACATGAAAAAGTCTGGATCTGTCGCCGTGGTGATATCGCGGAACATTGGTATACACATCATGCAGTCTAATAAAAAAATATTTGGATAAAGAGGAGCTTAGCTCCTCTTTTTTTAGGCCTGAACTTAGGTAACTGACATCATAGACCTAGGTTGGCACTGATATTGCAAAACTAAATTTGAACAATCATTCAATAATTTTAGGCGATTTTATAGTGCAACTTGTTGAATTTAATCAAGCATCCGAAGCAGATGTAAAAACTTTTTTAAAGCACTGTGTGCAAATTGAAGGCTGGGCAGAACACATTGTGGCGCAGCGCCCTTATACCTCTGTCACGCATATCACAGAGCAAGCAGTAAAAGCTGCAAATGCTTGGACTTGGGATGAAATCAAAAATGCTCTAGATAACCATCCACGGATTGGTGAAAAAAAGGCACAGGCTGAATTAAGTAGTTTGGAGCAACAATTTTCTAATCGAGAACAGTCTGAAATTTCAGCAGATGAAGAAACTCAATTTGCATTGCTCAAAGGCAATATGGCGTATGAGAAAAAGTACGGTTATCTCTTTTTAATCAAAGCTTCAGGCCTCAGTAGTGAAGATGTACTGCAGGCGCTGCAATATCGATTATTGAATGATCCTGAAACCGAAAAACGAATTGTTCATCATCAATTGGCTGAAATTGCCTTATTAAGATTAAAACAGGAGCTTAGCATATGATTAGCTCACATATTTTAGATACCAATCTGGGTAAACCTGCAGTGAACGTCAGCATTCAATTATTTAATGCACACGGAGAGTTGCTAGGTTCAGCCCAAACCAATGCTGATGGTCGCGTTAATGATTTTGCGCTGAAGGACTTTACAGCAGGGGCTTATAGCCTTGAATTTGCGACAGCTGAATATTTTCAAACTTTAAATACAGAAACCTTTTTTCCAAAAGCTGTGATTCATTTTTATGTAAAAGATTCCTCACAGCATTTTCATATTCCATTACTCATCAGCCCATTTGCATATTCAACGTATCGTGGCAGCTAAGAGCAAAGTTAAAAAATAAGGGATATAAAAATGGCAGAACAAGATAAAACAGTTTCACCAGAACATGAATATTTAGGCGCAGGGAAAAGCCTTGCCTATGGTCTACAGCATGTATTAACCATGTATGGCGGTATTATCGCTCCGCCATTGATTATTGGTACAGCCGCGGGACTTGAACCTGCGCAAATCGGTTTATTGATTGCGGCAGCGCTTTTTGTGGGTGGCTTGGCGACCATACTACAAACCGTAGGTGTAAAATATATCGGTGCAAAATTACCCTTAGTTCAAGGGGTTTCATTTGCAGGTGTGGCGACGATGATTGCCATAGTAACCGCAGGCGGTGGCCTTTCTGCTGTTTATGGCGCGGTGATTGTTGCATCCCTAATAGGATTTTTCCTAGCACCTTATTTTTCAAAAATTATTCGTTTTTTCCCACCGATTGTGACTGGCTGTGTGATCACTGTGATTGGTCTTTCATTGCTGCCTGTAGCGGTACGCTGGATGATGGGGGGGAACAATAAAGCACCAGACTGGGGAAGTGCTGAGAACATCAGCTTGGCATTTTTGACTTTGGGTATTGTGATTGCGCTGAACTTAACCCGTAATGCAACCATCCGACGTTTATCTATTTTGTTAGCCATCGTTTTCGGTACAGTGCTCGCTTATGCCTTTGGCTTTGGAGATTTTTCTAAAGTTGCAAATGGTAACTGGATTCAATTTCCAAGCTTCTTTGCTTTCGGTATGCCAACTTTTGAGTTAAGTGCCATTATTGCCATGCTGATCGTGACTTTAGTCATTATGACTGAAACGACGGCAGACATTATTGCTGTCGGTGAAATTGTTGGTACTAAAGTAGATGCTGAGCGTATTACCAATGGCTTACGCGCTGATATGCTATCTAGTGCAGCAGCACCAATCTTCGGTTCATTCATGCAAAGTGCTTTTGCACAAAATGTCGGTTTAGTAGCGATTACAGGCGTGAAAAGTCGCTTTGTTGTCGCAGCGGGTGGGATGATCTTGGTCGTATTAGGCGTTCTGCCAATTATGGGGCGACTGATTGCAGCGATTCCAGTCCCTGTCTTAGGCGGTGCAGGTTTAGTTTTGTTTGGAACAGTTGCGGCAAGTGGTATTCGTACCTTGGCGAAAATTGACTATAACGAGCAAAAGAATCTCATCATAGTTGCGACTGCGATTGCAGCAGGAATGATTCCAATTATCGATCATTCTTTCTATGCAAACTTCCCGAAATGGGTGCAAACACTCTTTCATTCAGGCATTAGTTCGACTTGTTTGATGGCGATTATTTTAAATATTGTGTTCAATCATCTGAATTTATTTAAAAATAAAGAAGTGACTATGAGCAAAGATCAGGTTAAAAAACCAAGCATGGCGATAGATGTGCAACATTAATCATGGCAGATTTTAAGTCTTAAACCTCACGATGATTCATAAAATAAAAACTTTATAGTTTAAAAAAGCCCTCGAAGTAGAGGGCTTTTTTATTGCGATATTTTTTAATTAAACTATATCAATAGGTTAAATAAAGAATGTATTAACAGATGGTTAAGTGATTTTTAGTCTATTTAACTGTAAGTATTTAAGCTAAAAATACATTAATTTGAAATGTGAATAGGCGTTGGGAACTGAAACACATCACAATTATGCCCAGCGCCAATACGATCGATAACGGCAAAGCTACTCGGTGCTTCGAGTGTTAGGAGAGGATGATGCCATGTTCCTGCACGATAATTGACTCCTTGGCTACCATCAGTAATGAAAGCATATAGCTGTGTAAGATCGGGACTGTGATCATCTAACGCAGGTGCAACAACCACTAAAAAAGCCTGTGCTTGCATTGGAATAAAAGCTTGCGAGCCGTTGGGATGACGCTCCAACATCGAAATCGTAAAAGGCAACTCAGTAGTTTTGATATTTCTAAAGAGGCTAATTCCAGCAACCGCATCACCTGAAATTTCTGTTTCTACGAGGGCATGATATCGCTCTGTATGTGCGTCATTGATGTGGAAAAAATCATGTCCAGTCGTACAAATAACCTCACCAAAAGGCGCAAAGCCTTCAATACTTAGAGCTTGTATTTTTATGCTGTGTGTCATGTTTAGATATCTTATAGGGCATTTAATTAAAAAAAATTGAAACCATACACATAGGAAGCACGAAGGCTTCCTATTTGATTAACACTGCAATTAAGGATGTATTTTTCCCCATAACCGTATGCGACTAATCCCCCCGTCAGGAATCATATTGATGCGGATATGCGATATTTTTTCATGCTTTAAAATCTCACTAACGAAGCTATGAATATGATCCATCTGCATGTCTTGTGCGTCGAGCAAAAACGGCCAGAACATACTTTGCGGAATCAGTTGAGGGTCAGTGGCATCTTCTACATAAATCGCTTGTATGGAAACCTGCGCAGGGAAGTTGCCTTTAAAATGGGCAGTATCAATATCAATTTTCTCTATTGCACCAGATTGGCCCAAAGCCAAAATGCACCAGTCAAAACCTGGTGCACGGCGACGTTTAGTTTCCCAACCATCTCCCATATTGATGCCGCGACCAGGGTTAATTATGTTTCGTGGATGTCCAAAATGAGCATCACTATAAGCAATAACACGTCCACCATTTTCTAGTGCAACGAGGTCTAATGTGCTCATACTGTCTTGAATTTGAACCTGAACTTCACCATAGACTTTAAATCGTGCAATACCGCCGTCTGGATATATATTTAAACGCACATGGGTAAAAACCTGATCAGTTGAGACCTTCAATATATGGTGTTGGCTCGGGCCCAATACGGTATTGCCTAAGATATTGACCCATGCTGCCTGTGCTAGTTCACCACTCGGTGCAAAGCAGGCTTCAACTGATGCGGAAGCTGGATAATTCCCAGTAAAGAATGTTGTATCAATATCTAAGGCTTGAATTCGGCCAGCAACACCGAGTTGGATAATTGCCCAATCATAACCTGCATGGCGTTTACGACGCGTTTCCCAACCATCCATCCATTTGCCATGCTCATCAAATTTATCTTCGACAAAGATAGGTGCATTAAATTGAAGCATGCGTTTTGCTTCTGCAAAAAAATCATCTGAACATTCAAGTATTTTTGCACCAATACGGTCATCTGCTAAATTTGTAAGTGTCTGTAATTGTGCAGGAATATCAAAACTTGGTGCGAGTAAAGTCGCCATATATAAAATCCATTCACTATTTTCATTTAAAACATATGCATTTTGTTTTTAGTGTTAAAAATTTAACATTTGATAAAAACTAGCATTTACACGTGTTTAGAAGCACAGCCTGTGCCAACTTTAGAATTTTTTATTGTTTGTTTGAAAAAATGGCATGCTTTTCGCTTTTTAGGAGAAAGATATTTAAAAAAACACAGGGGAGTTATAGATGGACATTACAATTATTGGTGCAGGTATGGCGGGCCTAACGACTGGGATCGCTTTGAAAAAATTTGGACACCAAGTAACCATCTATGAACAGGCAGAACAAATTTTACCTGTTGGAGCCGCCATTTCTTTATGGTCTAACGGTGTCAAATGTTTGAACTATTTGGGGCTAACCGAACAAGTCGAAAAGCTCGGTGGCAAGATGGATCATTTAGCCTATATCGATGGCTTAACGGGCGATGTTATGACGCAGTTTAGTCTGTTTCCTTTAATCGAAGAAGTTGGACAGCGACCTTATCCCGTTTCACGTGCTGACTTACAAAATATGCTTATGGATGAATTTGGTCGTGAGAATATTCATCTAGGCAAAAAAATGGTGAGCTTCTCAGAACAAGATGATCAAGTGATCACACATTTTGCTGACGGAAGTGAGGTTCTGGCTGATTTATTGGTTGGCGCCGATGGTACACATTCATTGACACGGGCGTATGTATTGGGGGAACAAGTTGAGCGCCGCTATGCAGGTTATGTCAATTGGAACGGTTTAGTCGATATTTCAGAAGAATTTGCTGCGGCAGATCAATGGACGACATTTGTAGGAGAAGGTAAACGTGTTTCGCTGATGCCCGTTGCCGACAATCGATTCTATTTCTTCTTTGATGTCCCTTTAGCAGCAGGCTTAGAAAATGACCGAACACAATATAAGGCTTTATTTAAAGAATACTTTAAGGGCTGGTGTGAACCGGTTCAAAAGCTAATTGATGCTGTAGATGCCCAAAAAACCAATCGGGTAGAAATTCATGATATTGAACCTTTTGCAGATTTCTACAAAGGTCGTGTGGTGATTGTGGGTGATGCAGCACACAGCACAACGCCGGATATTGGACAAGGCGGCTGCCAAGCAATGGAAGACGCAATATATTTAGCCCGTTCTTTGCAAATCAATACTTTAGGGTTGCAAGATTCATTGCGTCGTTATCAAAATAAACGTAATGAACGTGCCAATGAATTGGTTCTGCGAGCGCGTAAGCGTTGTGATGTAACCCATATGAAAGATGTAAGCGTAACGCGCGAATGGTATGCAGAACTGCGTAAGGAACAAGGCAATCATATTATGAAAGGTATTATCAGTAATATTGTAGGTAATCCATTGGATTAAAAAAATAAACTAATAAAACTTTAGCTTTCAGCAGCCAGTACGGGTTATTCGCACTGGCATTTTTTTTTCAAAAAATTAAGTGACAAAAAAAGCCTAAATAATGGTTTTAGGGGTTCAAAGATTTTAAATTGATCTTAATTTCTTCCATTTTTTCCACCAAAAGATTAATCATGATCTGAGAAATTCGAGAGGTTTGGCGCTTGGATGCGACACATAAAGCGATGGTCAAACTGTGTAAGCCTTTTTCACGGATTGGTTTAAAAATAATCTTATTATTCTCAAGCAGTGGCAAAGCATCCATGTATGACATCAAACTGATGCCTAATTGTTGCTGAACCAATGACAATATCATTCTAATGTCATTACATTCGATCTTTTGAATCGGACTAAACTTATGATGTTTATATAAAGTCTGTACATATTCACTAATAATGAGTGGTTCACTCGGTAAAATATGCCGTTCATTTAACGTATCTGAAAGATAAATTTTATCCATTCCACCCAGGGTATGATGCGGCGACATCACAAAGCCTAACGGAATTTCTATAAAGGATAAAATCTCTAATTGGCTATGGCTTTTGGGATTTAAGATAATGCCAAAATCTAATTCTGCATCGACGATTTTTCTGGATATATCATCACTGCTATTCATGTTGATGTTGAGGTTGATCCACGGATAAGTTTCAGCCATCTTTTGAATGCAGTCGACGACAAAACTGTCATTCAAAGCCGCAATAAAGCCCATTTCAATGTTTCCACGGTTTAAACCTTGGATTTCATCAAATCGAGTTCGTGTCAGTTGATATTCTTTTTGCCATTTTAATAAATCGGCATACAGTAATTCACCTGCAAGCGTCAGTTTTAAGCCCTGAGGTAATCGTTCAAATAGGGCAACCCCCAGTTCTTCCTCTGCCAAAACGATTTGTCGATGTACTGCCGAAACTGAAATAAAAAGTTGTTCAGCAGCTTTGCGTAGACTCCCAGTGCGTGCAACCGCCATAAAATATTCAGAAAATCTAGAAAAGGTAATCGACATACAGGCTTCAATCTCTATCGCGTGATCAGCGAATCATAATGTTATGTATTTTAAGCGATATTCATGCCAGCTTTATCAAATCAAGCAGTATTCAACACTTAATGTTCTACAAAACAGAACAATCTATGCAAATCATTCTAATAGACAGAAATGTGTTTGGATTTTAATTTCGACTTAGAAAATAAGGATTTAGTAAATTTTGATGATGCTAAATGCTGAAGAAATATTGAAAATGTCGAGATGAACTATGAATGCCATTCCAGTACTCAATTTATTTACCCAACCTCAGTGCAGTACATTTGATGCTAACGACTGGAATATTTTGGCGCAGCATTGGTATCCCGTTGCACGTGTAGAAGATGTTTCGACTGAACCGCAACAAGTGCAATTACTCGATGTAAAAATGGCGTTATATCAAACTGAAAGTGGAAAAATTCATTTGGTTCGTGACATTTGTCCACATCGAGGGGTGCCATTAACTAAAGGCTGGGTCAAGGGTGAAGACATTATTTGTCCATATCATGGTTTACATTATAACGGCGCAGGAAAGTGTGTAAAAATTCCCGCACAGCCAGAGCTGACTCAAATTTCAGAGCGTTTTTCATTAACTAAATTTCCAGTTGTATTGAAATATGGATTGGTGTGGACCAGTTTATTTAACCGAGACGAATCTACGGCCAATTTTCCAGATTTAGACACGTGGGATACCGAGCAGCACCAATCGATATTGCCACCTTATGTAGATATTGGTGGTTCAAGTGGGCGTCAGCTCGAAGGCTTTATTGATGTTGCACATTTCGCATGGGTGCATCATGAGAGCTTTGCAGACCGTGAAAATCCTAAAGTACAAAAATATTCCACAGTACGTACGGACTATGGACTACATACAGAATATCTCAGTGATGTGAGTAATTATCCGCATGACTTACAACATTTAGCGCCAGAAGATTTTTTATGGAAAAGAGCATTTGATGTCTATCCACCATTTTCAGCAATTTTAACCATCGATTTTCCTGAAAATGGGGTGTTGAAAATCTTAAATGCCTGTTGTCCTGTATCGCATAATAAAACCCGTTTATTTGTGCCTTTAACTCGTAATTTTGATACCACTGGCGATTTGCAAGCGGTCTATGATTTTAATGCACAAATTTTTGCTGAAGATCAGGACATGGTGGAAAGTCAAAAACCTGAGGAATTGCCACTGGATATCAGTATGGAGGCGCATTTCGAAGCAGATCGCTCATCCACAACGTATCGTCGCATATTAGCCGAATGGGGGCTAAGCAAACGTTATACGGTTTAATTTTATAGTCGAATAATTTCATTCTAGGTTTTCATACAAAAAAGCGACTCAATCGAGCCGCTTTTTGAATTTGTACACTAAGGATTAGTTTACACGTATCCATGTTTGGCTGCGTCCAAGCGCAGATACACCAATATAACCACGACCATTCAAAGTCTTGCCGTCATTCGACATTTTGGCATTGAAGCTATAGGTTTTACCATTTTTCGGGTCAGTAATTTTACCGCCGTCATAGGTATTTTTACCGGTATTTTTCAAACCATTCACGATTTGTACACCGAGTAATGGTTTATTGTGGAATTTACCAACACATTTTTGGCAGTTTTCTGCTTCACCCGGGGTGAGTACATCAACGATTTTTGCAGATAAAACGCCATTTGAGGTTTCGTTAAATTGAACTACAGATAAAGGTTTTTTTGTTTGGTCATCGATGGTTTTCCATTTAGTACCATGCAATGGATCAGCAGCCAAAGCTAAGCTAGACACCAGTGACAAACCGATTAGGCTAAGAGTTGTTTTTATCATTTTAGAACCTCTATTAAACATAGTAAGAGATGTGCATCCCTGATCTTCCAAAAGGTGGATACACAAGACTTGGAAAATTACAAAGCATCAGCCTTGCTGTCTTCAAGGGCTATATTCACAAAAAAATAAGTATATATTGTGGATTTTATATACTGATTTTGAATATCTAGAATCTGGATCGTGTAGAAAAATAGAATAAATGTTGAGCTTTGTTTATAACATTTGGGGTTTGTATCACTTTTATAAATATCAAACGCAGTTTGATTTAAAAGAATTGGAGCTACAATCCGTAAAAAAGCATGAGCTAAAAAGCTCATTAAAGCTTTTAATTTTTACTCTAATCATGGCGAATTACATTCATTTGATTTGAAGAAATAACGCTAAATAGCTATGTATAGCATTCATATTTTAGAATTAAATAAAATCATTTCATTCATAGATTAGAACTCGTTAAGCTTGTGCTATGAATAATACGAAAATGCGGCTTGATCACTGAACTGGATTAAGTGTGTATAGGAATAACGATGAAAAATTTTAACAACAAAGTCGCAGCCATTACTGGAGCAGGTTCAGGTATTGGACAGCAATTAGCCATTCAACTGGCTCAATCAGGTGCGCATCTAGCATTAAGTGATCGCAACCTCGACGGCCTTGCACAAACGGCTGAAATGATTAAGCACACCGGTGTGAAAATAACTCAGACCCAGTTAGATGTATCTGATCGTGCCGCTGTCGAGCAATGGGCGGCTGCAACCCAAGCTGAATTTGGTCAGATCAATTTGATCTTTAATAATGCGGGTGTCGCGCTAGCCAGTACAGTAGAAGGTATGCATTATGATGAAATTGAGTGGATTATGAATATCAATTTCTGGGGCGTGGTGTATGGGACAAAAGCATTTTTACCGTACTTAAGACAAAGTGGCGATGGACATATTGTGAATATTTCCAGCTTATTTGGTTTGACAGCTCAACCGACTCAAAGTGCCTATAATGCAACTAAGTTTGCAGTCCGTGGTTTTACAGAATCTTTACGTCAAGAATTAGACTTGGAAAATGTCGGAGTGAGCGCTACCTGCGTGCATCCGGGTGGAATTCGAACCAATATTGCAAATAGCGCACGTATGAGTGACAGTATTCGCGCGTTGGGTATGAATCCAGATAGAGCCACGAAAGCCTTTAATAAAGTGCTGAAAACACCGTCTGAAGTTGCAGCAAAAGTGATTTTAGATGCAGTGAAACAGAATAAACGTCGTGTTTTAATCGGCAATGACGCCAAAATCATTGATTTAATTCAGCGGATTGTACCTACACGTTATGCCCAAGCCATAGATTTGCTTAGTGGTAAGAAAAAACGTAAATAATTCAAAGATGAGTAAAAAAGGGATGATGCAACATGATCCCTTTTTTTTGATTCTGTATTGTCAAAATATTTATTTGAAAATGTATTTCTAATATGAATTTAGCAGTATTAAAGAAGATGCACTTTTGAAATCACAAAAATTTAGCATAAGTTCAATTGATTAAAAATTTTGAACTATTTAGAAGTAAAATATGAGAAAAAATGATATTTAAATAAAAAATGAACACTTCACCACAAAATATAAGACTATTTTAGCTTGCTAACGGAATTGTATTAAAAACGTCCTAAGGATTGGACTACACAGGTGACTTAAATGGAATTAAGACATTTAAAATATTTTGTCATGGTTGCACAAGAACTTAATTTTAGCCAAGCGGCCTTAAAACTTTATACGGCTCAGCCTTCTCTTAGCCAACAAATCAAAGACCTCGAAGAGTTTATTGGCGTACAGTTATTTATTCGCTCTAAACGTAAAGTTGAACTGACCGATGAAGGAATTGTGTTTTTAGAACATGCCAAAAACATTTTAGAAAGTGCCGATAAAGCAGTTGCAATGACGCGCCAAGTCAAAAAAGCCAAAGAGCAAAAAATCACCATTGGTTTTGTACCAGTTGCAGAAATGAAAATTTTTCCTTTTATTATTCCGAAACTCACAAAGATGTTTCCTGACTTAAAAGTTGAACTTTTGAGCTTAAATGACACGCAAATCGTCAGTGATTTACATAATGGACGTATTGATATCGCCATTTCTAGGGCAGATATTAATAACCATGAAATTTCGAGTTGGTTAATTTTTGAAGAGCCTTTGATTTTCTTGATGAATAATCAGCATCCGTTTGCAAATCAAAATAAAATATCAGTCAAATCTTTAGAAGAAATAGATTTTATTATTCCGGCTGAGGAAGTGTCGTCAGTTTTGCATCATAAGATTTTAAAATTTGCAGAAGACAAAAAGATCAACTTAAAAATCATCCAGCGCGCCAGTAATATTTTATTCAACATTAATTCAATCAATATCACACAGTCGTGTACGATTTTACCGAGTTATATTGCAGATATTGCTTATGAAAATATTATTGTCAAAAAGTTAGATACGGACCTTCCAACAATCAACTTATATATGAGTAAGCGCAGTACAAATTCATCACCTAGTGTACAAGCATTTATAAATTTAATTAACGATTTTTTTCATTTGAAGTTTGATTGAAGTTTATCATTTAGTTAAGTGATTCTATTCAATAAATAATCTTCTCAGGGGGGTAAAAACCTTTAAATTTACGCTGCTGATAAAGTTTATGTTGGTTCAAATTAGATGGTTTTTTTTAAACTAAGGCTAGGTGGCGATTACTTCATCATAAAAATTGAATCTGTGCGTTGCTATGCTTATTTGCCTAAAGGGTTCACTTGATTGCCAAAGTTGTAGAGCTTTTATTGACTGCTGTGGGATTAGATGTTCAAGAAGCTTTTGAAATCGCTCATCGAGAATTGCCTGAATTAACCGAAGTCTAAATGAAAGCATTTTATTTTTGATTAAACAAAGAAGATGTAATTTTCCATCTTCTTTGTATTAGCAATGCGTTTGGATATTATGAACTTTTAGAATCTTGAGCCGTTGTCATCGGCGCTTGTGTAGTTACACGGTTGGTCAAAATGACATGTGCCGCAACACCGATACAAATCCCCCAAAAAACTGAGCTTAGCCCTAAAAAATGCATACCTGATGCTGTCGCTAAAAAGGTAATCAGCGCTGCATCACGATTGGCTTCATTTTTCATCGCAACCGACATATTTGTTCCAATCGCTCCTAATAACGCTAGACCTGCAAGTGCAGCGACCAACTCTTTAGGTAATAGGCTAAATAACATGACAATGCTGCCTGCAAATAAGCCGCCTAAAATATAAAAAATACCATTGGCAATACCGGCTATATAGCGTTTTTCTTTCAGTTCATGTGCATCTTTGCCCATACACATGGCTGCGGTGATAGACGCTAAAACAATGGTAATGCCTCCGACACATGCGACAACGAGCGAGGCAATACTGGTCGCTGTAATAATGGGCTTAGCTGGCGTGTCATATCCACTGAGTTTCATGATCGCCATCCCCGGAAGAAATTGACCACTCAGACTGACTAAGATTAAGGGAATCGCCAAATTTAAAGTTGAGTTCCAAGTCCAAATTGGGGCAATAAACTGCGGTATAGCGAGTTGAAAATTCACATCAACAGGATTAATTTTTCCTAATGAAAAACTCAAAACGACTCCAGTCAGTAAGACCCAAATCATCGCGTAGCGTGGCGATAGTCTTTTAGAAATCAGAAAGACTAATAACATGCCAAAGACAATGATCGGCATACTATCTGTAGCAATGAACAGTCCAAGCCCAAACTGAAATAAAATACCTGCCATCATTCCCGCAGCGACATCTTGAGGAATCCATTTTAGGAGTTTGTCAAAATAGCCGGTGATTCCAATCAAAAATATAACGATAGCAGACGTGATATAAGCCGCTATGGCTTCATTCAGCGAAATATTCGGAAAGAGGGTGACTAAAAGAGCCGTACCGGGCGCTGACCACGCGGTAATTACCGGGGTTTTATATTTAATAGAGAGATAAATACCCGCCAGTGCTGCACCAATAGAAATCCCCCAAATCCATGAAATCATCATGGCTGGGGAGACTTGGGCTTTTTGTGCGGCTTGGAAAAAAATAATCAATGGGCCTGAATAGGAGATCAGCACGGCTAAAAATCCTGCAACCGTCGCTGAGATCGACCAATCTTCTTTTAATGTTTTTAACAGGGGTGCCATCGCTTTTGCCTCCATGCGACTATGTCAATGAGCCTGTTGAATTTAACCAATGATTTTTAGAGATTAACCTTGATCTCCACCACCAACAGGGACGACTGTTCCTGTCATATAAGATGAATCATCGGATGCCAAAAATAGGATGGCATTGACTTGTTCCTGAATTGTGCCATAGCGTCCCAAGAATGTACGGTCAATGGTTTGATCGACTACGTCTTGCATCCATTGTTTTTCATGATCTGACAATGGGTTTGCGTTTCTTGGTACTTTCCGTGGTGGCGCTTCTGTGCCACCTGTGGCTACGGCATTGACTCGAATACCATCTTTGGCATGCTCAAAAGCGAGTGCAGCGGTTAAGCCATTGACCCCACCTTTTGACGATGAATATGGCACACGGTTAATACCACGGGTTGCAATAGAAGATACATTCACAATCGTCCCTTGCTGATTTTTAATCATTTCAGGTAACACGGCTCGGCAGCACCACATAGTTGGAAATAATGAACGATTAACTTCCTTAATGATTTCTTCTTCTGAAAACTCTTGGAAGGGCTTCATCCAAATCGCACCTCCGACGTTATTGATCAAGATATCAATTCGGCCATATTTTTCAATGGCTTGGGTAGCAACTAATTGAGCGCCTGAATATGTTTCAAGATTGGCTTTAACAATAATGGCATCGCCATTATGGGCTTGAATATCGTTCAGCGTATCTTCAACAAAATCTGAAAGATCTGCCAATACCACTTGAGCGCCTTCTCGGGCCACTTGTAGTGCGACTCCACGACCGATACCTTGAGCGGCACCGGTTACAATGACAACTTTATTGCTAAATCTGGCTTGTTCTGACATTAAACTATTCTCCCTTAATTCGCTGAGAATTTTTCAAACAAGAAGTTTGCAGGTTTAACGCCTTCTGTATCTAACCAGCCACGTACAGCTTCAACCATCGGCACAGGACCACAGAGATAAATATCTACATCGCCGTTGTTTAACCAATCTTTTTCAACATGACTGGTCACATAGCCTTTACGTTCATGCTGTGACTCAGGGTGAGCGACCACAGTACGGTATTCGAACCACGGGAGTTTGCTTTGTAATTCATCGAGCTTGTCTTTTGCCACGATGTCAAAGTCATTGGTTACGCCAAATACAAGACGAACAGGTTGTTCAGAACCTTTTTCTTCAAGCACTTGTAACATGGACATAAACGGCGCAATACCTGTACCACCTGCAAGCATGACCACAGGGCGGACGACATTACGCAGATAAAAACTACCAAAAGGACCTTTGAAGGTCATTTTGTCGCCGGCTTTCGCATTGGCACTCAGGAAGGTACTCATTTTTCCTTCAGGGACATTACGAACCACGAAGCCTGTTAAACGATTGCCCGGCTTTGAACTAAACGAATACGAACGTGTTTCTTCAGTCCCCGGAATGCCGACATTGACGTATTGACCTGCCAAGAAGTTAATGTCAGGTTGATCTTCATCCAGTTGAATATCAAAGGTAATCGTAGAATCCGACATATTTTCAACACGAGACAATGTGCCTTGAAACTCATGAATTTCAGTTTTACACACGTCAGATGATGCACTGATTTGGAAAACCGCATCTGAACTTGGACGACATTGGCAAGCTAAAATATAACCTTGCTCAGCTTCTTCGGGGGTTAAAGCGTCTTCGATATAAGATTCTTCAGGCATGTCGTAAGTTCCCGACTCACAAAATGCACGGCATGTCCCACATGCGCCATCACGGCAATCTAGAGGGATATTGATTTTTTGACGATAGGCTGCGTCGGATAGGGTTTCACCTTGAGCAACACTAATAAAACGAGTAACGCCATCTTCAAATTGAAGTGCAACATTATGGTTTGACATGGCTGAATATCCTTTTGAAAATCTGGTATAACGTGTCCTTTCAGCCAAATATCCTTCTGGCTGAAAGTAAAACCTTGCTTAGTAAAATAAGCTTTTAGAGGTGATAAATATCAATAACTTGGTTGATATAATCGTTTTTCAGAACAACATATTTGCTGAGGATTTTTGGCTGCTCGCCTGAAAAATCAATTTCATAACGTGACATGCCAAAGTAGCTATAGTTGGTTTTGTAGCGGAAACTTAAGGTGTTCCAGTTAAAACGCACCGTTACTTTGTCACCATCACGTTCAATAATCTCGACGTTATTAATGTTATGGCTGGTTCGGGTATCTGGCATCGTGGCAGATGAACGCTCAGTTTTAATGCGGAAGACACGGTCTTCTAAACCTTGACGGTCTGGATAATAAATCAAAGAAATCTCAGACTGCGGATCTTCCGTTAGGCGGTCATCGTCATCCCAAGCCGGCATCCAAAATGATGCAGATGGGGCATAGCACTCTAGCCACTCATCCCACTTTTCATCATCTAAAAAACGCGCTTCGCGGTAGAGGAACTGAGATACAGCTTCAATGCTTACGCTGTCTAAATGTGCAGTTGCATTCATGCGACATCTCCTTGTTCATTTGCGACTTGTTCTGCCAATTCTTTTTCTTCAGCGATGGCATGTTTCATGGTTTTTAACCAATATTGATGCTGAGCAAGGTAAAGACCTTCATCTTCGGTTTTGATGCCACTTAATAGCGGTTTTAATCCAATTTCATTGGCTGCATCATCCGGTCCATGAATCCAGTGTTTTGAACCACGGCACATGTCGTTCCATTCCAATTCAATCCCTGCATAACCTGCTTGGCAGGCACGGAATTCTTCTAAATCGTCAGGTGTTGCCATGCCTGAAGCATTAAAGAAGTCTTCATATTGACGAATACGACGTGTACGTGCTTCTGGCTCTTCACCAACAGGGGCGATACAGTAAATGGTGACTTCAGTTTTATTGACAGAAATCGGGCGTAAAACGCGAATTTGTGAACCGAATTGATCCATCAAATAAACGTTTGGATAAATACATAGGTTACGTGAACGTTCAATCATCCATTTCGACATCGGCGCGCCAAATTTTTCGGTATATTCATCGGCTTTGCTAAAGTTTGGACGGTCTTCTGGGTTTGCCCATTGGGTCCATAACAACATGTGACCACTGTCAAAACCATAAGAACCACCACCTTGCTTGCCCCAAGAACCCGCACTCATGGCACGAATATTATCTGCCGCTTGTGCTTCTTTACGGTGCTGTGTGGTTGCTGCATAGTTCCAATGCACGGCTGAAACGTGATAGCCATCTGCGCCATTTTCAGCTGTCAGTTTCCAGTTACCTTCATAGGTATAGGTAGATGAACCACGTAAAACTTCCAAACCGTTTTCCGACTGACCTTCGATCATGTCGATAATTTTGGTGGTTTCACCCAAGAATTCTTCAAGGCTTGGCACATCAGGATTTAAGCTACCAAATAAAAAGCCTTTATAACTTTCAAAGCGTGCGACTTTTTTCAAGTCATGTGAACCATCTTGGTTAAAACAATCTGAATAACCGGCTTCGGCAGGGTCTTTAACTTTGAGCAATTTACCTGAGTTATTAAAGGTCCAACCATGGAATGGACAGGTATACGTCGCTTTGTTGCCTTTTTTATAACGACATAACTGTGCACCACGGTGTGAGCAGGCATTGATCATGGCATTCAGTTCACCATTACGGTTACGTGCAATGATGATCGGCTGGCGGCCAATATGAGTCGTGTAATAATCATTGTTATTTGGAATTTGGCTTTCATGTGCCAAATATACCCAGTTACCTTCAAAAATGTATTTCATTTCAAGATCAAACAACGCTTGATCGGTAAATACTGAGCGGTGCAGTTTAAATTCACCAGTGTCAAAATTATCGACAAGAAGTTCATCAATACGATCTAGATGGCTGGTGTTAATTACAGGAATACGTGGCATGTCCATTCTCCGACTGTCCAATGAGGGGATAGTCGCCGAGTTGTCATACTAGGATGAGACAGCTCGGCTTCCTTTGGGTGAGTAATTAAGCGCTAGCGCGTCGACGATCAACTTCAGTATTTGGTGCAGCAGCTTGTTCTTTAACTAACTCAACATTAAAGCTAATGTGTTTAAACGGCTGGTTTAGACCACGACGTGCAATTTCAGCTTCGTCTGTGACATCAACAGCAGTTGCCACCAGACCATCACGAGTTGCAAAGGCAAAGTCGTCCCAAAGGTATTTATCACCTTCGATGTTGAATTGAGTGGTTAGCTTGCGGTAACCTGGTGCAGAGATAAAATAATGTACATGTGATGGACGGTTACCATGACGGCCTAATTTGTCTAAAACAAATTGAGTTGTACCTTCTGGAGGGCAGCCATAACCAACGGGCATCGTGGTTTGTGCAACATATTTACCGTCTTGGTCAGAAAGAATCGTACGGCGAAGGTTAAAGTCAGATTGAGACTTATCAAAGAAAGAATAGTTACCTAGGCTGTTGGCATGCCAAATTTCAACTTTAGCGCCTTCAATGATGTTGCCTTCGGTATCTGTTACTGTACCTTCAATAAACAGTGTTGGAATTTTATCGGTTTCCGTACCATCATCCATACGAGCAAAGCCCACTGATTCAGGTGCGCCAGCCACATATAAAGGGCCTTCAATGGTACGTGGTGTACCACCTGTAATACCTGCTTTCGCATCAGCTTCATCCGCACGTAAATCAAGATAGTGCTCTAAACCTAAACCAGCGGCTAAAAGACCCAATTCGTTTGCTTGACCCGCGTCTGTAAAATACTCTAGACCTTTCCATAGTTCAGTTTGAGTAATATCCAGATCTTCAATCGCTTGGAATAAATCACCCAATAAACGTACCACAACTTGCTGTACACGTTGGTCAACAGGCCCTGTCGCTGTATCTACGTTCATTTGTTTAACCAGAACATCAATCTCTTGACGGTTCATACTATATCTCCTTAAGTATGCATTTAAGTATGGGTGGCTATCACTCGATAAAAGAGGTCTTTGGCTGCCACGTTCCTTGTTTGGTTGTCTAACAATACTTTTTAAGTTGTTTCGTGTAGCGGCTGAAGCTTCTTTCAGGTAATGCACTGCACGATGTTTTTGATCTGTTGGATGGGATTAAATTTGCTTAATCCTGTCTATGTGATATACCTTAAAAGAATAAAATCTTCACGTCGAAGATCAAATTTGCATTTTATTATACTTAATAGGTATCGATAACCATGGAACTAAGACACTTAAGATACTTTGTCGCGGTGGTTGAAGAGCAGAGTTTTACCAAAGCGGCAGAAAAACTATATATAGCTCAACCACCTTTGAGTCGGCAGATTCAAAATTTGGAACATGAGCTTGGAATTCAGTTATTTGAACGCGGTAGCCGTCCGCTTAAGACTACAGAAGCAGGTCAATTTTTTTATCATCATGCTTTAAAACTTTTGTCTAATGCAGAAGAAATTAAATCAATGACGAAACGAATCGGTTTGACAGAAAGAACAGTGACAATCGGTTTTGTGAGCTCTTTATTGTTTGGTTTACTCTCGAATATTTTGTATTTATTTAAACAACAACATCCTCATTTAAAAATAGAAATGGAGGAAATGGCGACCACTGAACAAATCAAAGCATTAAAAGAAGGCCGTATAGATGTCGGCTTTGGTCGATTGCGTATTTCAGACCCTGCAATTAAACGGGTTTTACTGCGTGAAGAACGCTTAGTAGTAGCCTTACACGCTAGTCACCCTTTGGCACAAAAAAAGGAAGGGGTATATCTTGCAGATCTGATCGATCAGCAATTGATTTTTTACCCAAATCACAACAAACCAAACTTTTCGACCCAAGTGCGTGGCATATTTTCAGAGTATGGTTTGGAACCTAAAAAAGTACGTGAAGTACGTGAATTACAACTGGCACTAGGCTTTGTTGCGGCGAACGAAGGGGTTTGTATTACCCCAATGAGTGCCCAAAGTGTGCAATTAACACATTTAACCTTTGTTCCTATCTTAGATGAAGCCGCGATTAGCCCTGTATTTATGGCTGTGCGTCATATGGATGAGAGCGAAGATATTCGTGGTTTATTTGATAGTGTTTATCAAGTATATGATTTAGAAGCGATTCCATATGATCGTGCTGTGTTTTGAGTATGCTGTCGCTAGACGTTCAGATGAACTGCAGTTATGAAATGATCTGTTTAAATAAAGCGGAATCAAGGGATTAATTTGTATTCAACTTTTTAGGTATACAAACATGCCTAATCGGTTTTGGACATTAAGCACCGACTTATTCATTGTGAAAAGCGAATTTTACAAGCTTCACAATTAGGAGGTGGGCTATGCAAAACCAGAAAATTAATATTAATACCTTGGTTGATGAAGCCAAATTTACGCCATTTCATTGGGGTGTTTTGATTTGGTGTCTTTTGATTATTATTTTTGACGGTTATGACTTGGTGATCTATGGCGTTGCCTTACCGTTGTTGATGCAAGAATGGTCCTTATCTGCGGTACAAGCCGGCTTACTGGCAAGTACGGCTTTATTTGGCATGATGTTTGGTGCCATGTGTTTTGGCACACTGTCGGATAAAATTGGTCGCAAAAAAACCATTATGATCTGTGTCGGTATCTTTAGTGGTTTTACCTTCTGCGGCGCTTTTGCAAGTACTCCCGTTGAGTTTGGTATTTTACGTTTTCTTGCCGGTCTAGGCATCGGTGGCGTTATGCCGAACGTTGTCGCATTAATGACAGAATACGCGCCAAAACGTATACGCAGTACCTTGGTTGCACTAATGTTTAGTGGTTATGCCATAGGTGGTATGGCTTCAGCGTTATTGGGTGCTTGGTTAGTGCCTGTATATGGCTGGAAAATCATGTTTTATATTGCGATTATTCCATGTCTTGCATTGCCTTTAATTTGGAAATTCCTCCCTGAATCATTGATGTATTTAACCTCAAAGCATCAAACAGATACGACTCGAACAATTGTCTCTAAAATTGCTTCTGAACAAGTCCTCACAACGGATACTCAATTTGTACTCAATGAAGTTTCTGAAGAAGACAAAGCACCGTTAAAAGCATTATTTCAACAAGGCCGTAGTTTCAGTACGTTCATGTTCTGGATTGCATTTTTCATGTGCTTATTGATGGTATATGCACTTGGAAGTTGGTTACCAAAATTGATGATTCAAGCTGGCTATTCGCTTGGTGCAAGTATGATTTTCCTCTTTGCGCTGAATATTGGTGGAATGGTAGGTGCTATTGGTGGTGGTGCTTTGGCAGACCGATTCCATATCAAAAAAGTACTGAGCATCATGTTCATGTGTGGCGCGTTGGCTTTAATCTTACTGGGCTTTAACAGTCCGCAAATGGTTCTGTATACCTTAATTGCTGTAGCAGGCGCAGCTACCATCGGTTCACAAATCTTACTTTATACCTTTGTCGCACAATACTACCCAACCACGGTACGTTCTACAGGTATGGGCTGGGCATCGGGTATTGGACGAATTGGTGCAATCGTTGGACCGGTACTTACTGGTGCGCTGTTAACCATGAATTTACCACACCAAATGAACTTCTTGGTGATAGCCATTCCCGGTGTCATTGCTTCTTTAGCAATATTTATGGTGAATTTGCAAGCGTCTGTAGAGGCATCTACTCAAGGTCAATCGCCAAAACTCAATACGCAAGCTATCAAAAATCCAGCGAATTAAGCCGATATTTAAAGATTTAACATTACCCCAAAATTTTAAGTTTCTAGGCCCTGATGCACAGCATGAGGGCTAGTGGGAAATTGTGACAAAAAATAAGGAAAGGGCATCGCCCAAATCGAGGTCAGGATGAAAACTCAAAAGCTAAATTTAGTAAAAAAAACCTTTAAAATTAAACCGATGATACTGGCTTGTGCAGCCGCGTTCCCCATGTGGACACATGCAGCAGTCAGCGAAGCTGAAGTTGAGCAGTTGCGTGAAGAAGTCAAAGCGTTAAAAGCCATGATGCAGCAATATGTTCAACAACAAAACACATTGTCGAGTGAAATCAAAGACGTAAAACAACGACCTGTAGTTGCTGCACAAGCACTAAAACCGACTCAAACACCGAGCCTGAGTTTAAATACCAAATCGGGCGCTGAGTTTAGCTTGTATGGCAATGTGCGTGCAGATGCATCTTATCAGGCAGAAGGCGGCAGCTTATCTCGCCTGTATAACCAAATGAATAGTGTTCCGCTAGAAGGGAATGCTGAAAGTTCAGATCGTTTAAAAGCAACACTTGCTGCCACACGTTTAGGACTAGACTTTAAAACGCCGACTCAAGTGGGAGATGTAGGCGGTAAAATTGAAGTCGACTTTTTGGGCGCAAATGATGGACTGCGGATTCGTCATGCCTATTTGACCTATGGTGATTGGTTGGTGGGGCAAACATGGTCTAACTTTGCTGTACCTGATTATATGCCTGAAACCATTGATGCATTGGGCTATGTCGGTGGTGCTGTTAAGCGTACACCGCAAGTTCGCTATAGTCACAAATTTAGTCCTGAGACAAATCTTGTGCTTGCAGCAGAAGATTCTAAGGATGACAGTTCAAATATGCGTTTGCCTGCATTAACAGCGCGGTTAAACCATAAAATGACAGATACACTCATGTTGAGCGCACGTGCGATGGGTGCTGAAAAGAAAACGGATACGGATACAGAAACCGCATGGGGACTTGGTCTGGGCGCAAAGCTAGATTTGACGGATAAAACAGTGCTCAAAGCGGATTATTACCATGTCAAAGGCGACAGTAGTTTTGTGTCATGGACGAACCAAGGTTTTGTGACCAATGCGGATAAAGACATCATCGCCACCAATGAATTTGATTCGATTACTGTAGGTTTAACTCAACAAATTTCAGCACAATGGCGCGGAACATTGGGCTATGGTTATATGAAAGCAGATAATAATGCTGATTATGTCAACTCATTAGTCGATAAAACCAAGGCCAATAAAAACTTGTGGCAAGCATGGGCAAATGTATTTTACAGCCCTGTTAAGCCGATTAGTTTAGGTCTGGAATATGTCTACGGTGAACGTGAAGCTTTTGGCGCCGCACCAAATGGCAGTACTAAGGGGGAAGATAACCGAATCAATGCAGTCGCGATGTACAACTTCTAATGCTATTACAGAAAATAGTTTAATTTAAATTGCCTTAGAAATTTCAATATCAATTTAACGAGAGCGTGATTGGAAGTATGTTCAGGTTTTGACATCTAACTTTCCGACAATCTTTCAATGCGTGCTCTCAATTCATACTAGCCCTTGATCTTCACTGATTGAAGGCTTTTATCTTATTTAGAAACTTATATTTTTTGACTAAAAAATATAATTATCTGTTTTATTTCATTTAACAAATCATTTGAATATAAAAATACGAAGAAGGATATTGATAAAAATCATGAATTTTGAAATATTTTGATACATACATGACGATAAAACACACTACAATCCTTGCCGTAAATTTCGTTTCACTTAGAAGACGCAATCATGGATGTCCCTCAATTTTCCAAATATAACAACACGTCACTTAAGCTTTTAAGCCTGATGATGCTTACTGCAATGGCACAATATAGTGTTGCAGATAGCAATGTATTACCTGAAATCACCATTAACGTTGAACAAAGTTCAATGGATGATCAAATAAAAAAAGCACTGACTAAAGTAAATGGTGCAACCAATGCGATCGTTGCAGCAGACATTCAAGATGTACCCAAGCGAACAAATGCTGATTTATTTAAAAATCAACCGGGGATATACGCGGCATCTTCAGGAAATGAAGGGGTAAAACTGTCGATACGTGGCTCGGGGATCAATCGTGCACCGGGGGCGCATGCTTCAGGGTTGTATGTAACCTTAGATGATTTGCCATTTACAGGGCCAGGAGGAACACCTTATGAACTGCTTGAGCCGCTGTGGGTAGACCATATAGAGGTTTTACGGGGGGCTAATGGTTTAACACGTGGTGCATTAAGCTTGGGGGGGCTAATTAACTATGCTAGCCCAACTGGAAAAAATGCAGCAAAACTGTCAGTGCATCATGAAATGGGCAGCCACGGTTATCAAAAAAGTGAAATCAATTCAGGACAACAAATTGGCGACTTAGACTATTATCTTTCCTTAACGCAAAGTGATGATGACGGTTTTCAAGATCATGCTTCAAGCCAGAGCAAAGGTTTATCGGCCAATGTGGGATATCAAATAAACCCTAACCTAGATACACGTTTTTATCTGCGTTACCGAGAGACTGAACACCAAACACCTGGACGTCTAACCCAACAACAGATTGAACAAAATCCAAAACAAGCAGTAGCCCAAAATATCTCGCTGAATAATAATCGTCCGCAGCCGGGAAGTCTTTGGTTGGCGAATAAAACCAATATGACTTTGGCCTCGGGCGATCGTCTACAGTTGGGTCTGGCCTATCATCATTATCCGATGGATTTGCAAGAAGGTTTGTATAGTACCGATGTTGACTATGATGATATCAGTACCTTATTTAACTACCAATTTGACCGAATCTTGTGGGGGCATGAAAGCCAAAATACCTTAGGTTTTCGTAGTACTACGCATTTGCCAGTTGGTCAGGTCGTTGAACGTTTGCGTGTAGCGCAAGGCGCCTATGCTGCGGGTACAGAAACGCGGCATTATACCTACCAAGGTGGTGACTATGTTTTACATTATGCCAACGCCTTGGCACTACATCCACAGTTTTGGCTCGATAGTCGAGTTGCATTGGCGTACACCCATCGTGAAAGTGAAGTGACATGGCCTGTGCAAAGTCATAAAGAAAATATTCGTGAATGGAATGTCCTGCCATCGCTAGGTTTTCGATATCAAATCCAACCAGAAACACAGCTCTTTGCCAATGTTAGTCGAAGCTTAGAAGCACCACATCCATGGGCTTTAATTTGGGGTTCTGATCAATACTTCCCAGATGGTAGTGGCGCAGCAACGGGACGCCAAAGCGCTCCGATTCATTTGAATAGTCAGACTGCGAATACATTTGAACTGGGTGGGCGTGGTCAACATGCACTAGGTGAGTGGAATATTGCATATTACTATTCACAGGTTAAAAATGAACTGTTGGCTGTTGAAATCCAAACAGAGCCTAAAAAGATTATTGCCGAATCGAATGCTTCAGACACCATTCATCAAGGGATTGAATTCGGTTTAAACAGTTCACTTTGGCAAAATGATGAATATGGACAAGTTCAACTGAAACAAGCCTATACCTTGAATGATTTTCACTATAAAAATGATGCGGTATTTGGAAAAAATGAGCTTGCAGGTATACCAAAACACATCTATCAGGCTGAACTGAAATACGAACATCCTTTAGGCTTTTATGCTGCGGTTAATACACTTTATGCCGCAAAGGTCACAACCGACTATGCCAATAGTTTCTACGCAAAAGATTGGCAAATTTGGGGAGCATCGTTCGGCTATATTCAACCGCAAAAACAGTATATGGCTTGGTTGGATTTCAGAAATATAGCCAATAAAAAATATGCATCTACCGTGACACCGGGCTATAACGATGCCGGCAAAGATCCTGCTCGTTTAACACCTGGTGAAGGTCGGGCGGTATATGCAGGACTGACGTATCATTTTAATTAAGCATCTTGTATTCCAATACAGTGATCCCTTGAAAAGCCTTATTCTGCGGATTTGAATAAAAAAAGGGAGCCAATCAGCTCCCTTTTTTAAACCTTTGATTAGTTTGTTAAGCAGTTCGAGGCATATCTTGAATACGTCGCCATGGCTGAGCTTCTTCAATTTCATATGCCAGTTCGATCAAGGTTTTTTCATCACCGACATCGGCTGATATTTGCATACTGATCGGTAGTCCGTCGTTTTGCGTTTCTCCCATAGGAATCGACATACCCGGCGCACCCACTACATTTTGAATAGGTGTAAATGTCACATAGTTCTGAATACGTTCAAATAATTGGTCAAACGGTAATTGAGGTGATAAATAGCCAATTTTAGGTGTGGTATGTGCAAGTACAGGCGATAGCAAAACGTCATAATGCTTAAAGATTTCACGATATTGTTGCTGCATTTTCTTTAATCGATACAGAAACAGCGGGGTTTTATAAAAGTTCTTTTTATACAACTTCGATAAACCAACGGTTAAGTGATCTAACTCTTTGGGATTAAAGTCAGCGCCAAAGATTTTCTTGCCAAAGGTACTCAGTAAAAAGGACAACATCCCCCAATATTCACTGAAATCTTCAACAAAGCTTAAGGAAAAAGGTAACTGAAGTTCTTCAACATGATGGCCTAATTTTTCTAAGAGTGCTGCGCTATGCATTAACGTTGCAGTTGTTTCGCTATCTATTTGCCCTGTAATCGATTGCGGGACTAAGCCTATGCGTAGTCGACGTTTAGAAGGCCCATGAATCATGCCTATGCGTGGCAACTTTTTATTGTAATAATTTGACTCCATTCCTGCATAGAAATGAGCAGTATCTCGTATGCTACGGGTTAGGACACCTTCACTGATGATATTAATCGGAAGAGAAGCTGCTGCTTCACTGTCATAAGTACGGCCACGGCTAGGCTTTAATCCAATCAAACCGCAGCATGCAGCAGGGATACGAATCGAACCACCGCCATCATTGGCATGGGCAATCGGAACTACACCGGCTGCAACGAGAGCTGCGGAACCCCCTGAAGATGCACCGCAGGAATAACCTAAATGCCAAGGGTTATAGGTGGCTGATCCATCTTTATATTCGGTGCTGGCATTTAGACCAAATTCAGGGAGCTTGGATTTTCCTAATACGACAAACCCTTGATCTAAGATTTGTTGGCTAATTTGAGGATTACGATCGGCTGGTTTTAAACCTATGGCCTTTGAACCATGGCGGGAGGGCAATCCTTGATAATCTAGATTATCTTTAAAGAAAAAAGGGACACCCGCAAAAAGACCATGTTCAACATATTGATTTTGCTCTAAAGCACGCTGAAAACAGTCCAGTTCAATGGCATTTAGATGGGGGTTCACTTGTTCCGCACGTGCAATGGCCGCTTGAGTTATTTCTTGCACGGAGGCTTCTTTAGATTTGATGAGCTGTGCAATCCCCACAGCATCCAGATCTGTGAGTACATCCGAACTAAAGGCATGTATGCGTTGACTGTGTTTTTGATCTTCCATGAACGAACCTATTTGTTTTTTGAATTTTGGTAAATGTTGAATGAATTCGTTGTTATCTCAACAACAAATATATGTATTTGAACAATATCTGTTTGAGCATAATGATGACAATAAAAATTGTCAAATATTCATCTGATCTGAGGAAAGTGCAGAGATTGTACTAAGGAGGGCATCTAAAGCCTGTTGAATCTCATCCTTCCATGCAAAGGAACAATTTAAACGGATATATTGAGTTTTGGCTTCTGATACGTTAAATAAACGGCCTGGAGCAACACCGATCTGCTGTTGAATTAAGGCTTCATAGACCGCCATGCTTTCAATATTTTCTGGTAGTTTTAACCAAAGAAAATAACCACTTGGATGATATTGTAATTTGCATCCAGTCGGTAGGCGGCTTTCTAAATAACGGTAAAACTGTAATTTATGTTGCTGTAGACTTTTTCTTAAGACCCGTAAATGTTTTTCATAATGATAATTTGAAATAAATTCCACCAAGGCATTTTGCAATAAGGTATTGACGGAAATAGTACTCATGAGTTGTAAGTGTTGAATCGCTTGAGAGTATTTACCTGCATGCACCCAACCCACCCGAAATGCAGCGCCCAACGTTTTAGAAAAAGAAGAGCAATGTAAGACCATATTATTTTGATCAAAGTATTTCATTGAAACAGGTTTCTTAGACGCATAATGCATTTCTTCATACACATCGTCCTCAATTAAATGCACATGATATTGGTGTAAGAGCACGGCAATTTTTTGCTTGATTTCATCACTCACTGTGAAGCCCACAGGATTATGTGAATTCAGCATCAACCAACAGATCTTGACGGGATAAGTTTTTAAAATATGTTCAAACGCGGTTAAATCAAAACCGTCTTGTGGATGTTCAGGTAAGGTCACCACTTTAAGGCCTAAGCGCTCTGCAGCTTGCAATGCGCCATAGAAAATATTTTGCTGTAACACAATATAATCACCCGGTGAGGCAATGGCCTGTAAGGAAAGATTCAGTGCATCCATACAGCCTGAGGTAATCACAATATCCTCTGGATCTGTGGCAATGCCTTGCATGCAATAACGCTGTGCAATCAACTTACGAAGGGCTAAATTACCGGGTGGAAGATTATCAATGGCATCGTAACTTTTGGGATTTCGGGAAATTTGCCCCATGATTTGGGTTAACTTTTTAGAAAAAACAATGTCTTGAGATGGAAAGGCTGAACCCAATGGAATGATTTTTTCATCTTGTATTGATTTTAAATACTTAAAGACCAGAGAGTTAATTTCAACCGGTGTGTTTAAGGACACGATTTGAGTTTGTTCAGCTTCTATTTCGAGTAAGCCTTGCGCCACATAGTAGCCAGATTTCTCACGTGCATAGATTAAGCCACGTGATTCCAACTCCTGATAAGCATTCATGACCGTGATTAAACTAAAACCGGACAACTGCACTTGTTCACGTAAAGACGGAAGTTTTTCGTGCGCTTTTAAAGTGCCATTTTCAATCAGTTGACGTAGGTGCTGTGCGAGCTGTTCCGATTTATACATAGTCATCAACAAGACAAGATTCTGTTATAAATATATCAGTAAAATTAATTGTGCATTATATTTTTATAACAGATGAGTCTGTACTGTTATATGTTTTTTCAAATTCACTGTATCTAGTTTTAAGCTTGAATTTTTTATAAGGTGCATTGACCACAACACTTGTGGCGTCAAATGGTATGGAAGTTAGGGAGTTGAGTATGTTTAAAGCCAGTGAATTAGAACTGTTACAACATTTACTGGTGGATGTTCCATTGACAGATTCAACGCTGCATCTGTTGCAACAACAGCATACTAATTTAGAAGCGGTGCTTTTACGAAGTCGAATTTTGCGCCAAGTACAGCAAGTGGGCTATGTCAGTATTTGTCAGGAGTATATGCACGCCAAGGCTGAAAATGCGGCTTTTTTATTTGCACCCTTTATCTTAGCGAATTTGAATCAGAAGGTGATCTACGCTACACCACAAAGCCCTGAAAATGTTGCGATATTGAATCGTTATTATCATGCTGAGGCTAAACTTAGCGCATTTAAAGTTGATGATGTTTTATCGGGACTCAATGTCTACATTGAGCTAAATAATGAACAGCTATCGCCAGCAGAATACTTCTATTTTAGTTTGATCAATAGCTTATGTAATCCGAAAGTTTCCAAAATTATTTGTATTACACATCTACATATCGACTTAGAAAAATTAAATCAGCTTGCTGAATATTTAGATGTTGAAATCCATGTCTTGGCGGATAACGCTGAACCGATTGACTTTGATCTAAATAAAATCAATATGTTAAAGCTGCTATTTAAAGACAAAGATCAGCAATATATCGATTTATGTCAAAAATTTTCGTTTATTAATGCGCAAATTTTACAACGATTAGGTTTATATGAGTTTGACCGTGCGCAAGTCTTGGTAGAAGACATGTTTTATTCAGAACACATCTTTGAAAAAATGTCGGTATACGGTGAATATATTCAAACGCATCTACAGCACCAAGTTTAAAAAAACAGAGTCCTGCATAAGCGATTCAGAGGGGAAAGTAATTTTATAGCTGTAATTTGATCACTTTAAAAATGCAAAAAAGCTTGTAAATCTAGACTTACAAGCTTTTTTTAAATTCAAATTTAAACCAATTTATTTGGCCTAATGATCAATACAATATGATCTGATCACTAGCAAACATGAAATGTAAGATATACATGCAATAGCGAGTTGTAATAAGTGAATAGATTATCGCTTAAGGTATATAGGAATTATCTGCACCAACGACAAACGCTACACCAATACAGAATAAAAGCACATAGATTGAGAACCAAATAATGGCACGTTTAAAGGCCTTATCTGAAATTTCACTGTCTGCATATTTTTGCGGTTTTTTAGGCTCTTGATTGCTCATAAGATGTACTCTAAATCCCTAGTGGTTATAGGTGATTATTGGGGTATATCGCCTGAAAGCATAGATACAACATTCATCTAAATTTCTATAACAGTTATAGTTTGGAAGGTAGCTTCATTTCTTAATCCATTAATAAACTATGATATTGGTCAGTTCTTTTTCTCAAAAAGTCCCAAACAAGTTTAATGCGTGGCTCATGTTGTAAATCGACTAAGGTCAACATCCAAAAGGTATGTACAAAACGAACATCTTGCGCCAAAACTTGTTCTAATTCGGGTTTTTCCTCAGCCAAAAATTTGGGCAATATTGCCAATCCAGCACCCGCACTCACGGCAATTTGTTGCGCCAAAATACTACTACTTCTAAAGTTTGCATTGAGCTGAATAGGTAAACGTTCTAAACAATACAGTTCAGGGCTATAGACAAGATCATCTATATAGTTCACAAAAGTATGTGATTTTAAATCTTCTAATGTATGAATGGGTTGCGTGTTTTTTAAGTATTCTTTACTGCCATAAATCTTTAAACAATAGTCTGCCAATCGAGTAATGATATAGGGGCCTGATTTTGGTCGATCGATGGAAATAACAATATCTGCTTCACGATGTGAAAGCTTGATCATTTTCGGCACAGGAATAAGGTCGATAGTCAGCAAGGGGTATTTTTTGGACAATTCTGCCAAGAGCTGTGTCAAAAATGCTGTTCCAAACCCTTCGGGTGTGCCAATTCGCACACGACCTTGCATAGGTTGGTTAGGTTTTTCGATTTGTAAAAAAGCCTGTTCCATTTGTTCAACGCGAGGAACCAGTGCCAAACCTTCTAAAGTGAGCTCATAACCTGTGGCTTCACGTTTAAATAATGGTGTGCCTAAAGCCAGTTCTAGCGCATGTATACGTCGAGAAACCGTACTGTGCTCAACTCCAATAATACGTGCGGTATTGGTTAGGGTTTTCGCACGAGCCAAAACCAAAAAATACTGTAAATGATCCCAATCTACTTTCATTGTTATTGTCATCCCTGTGCATATTTGCACATCAATCGTGCGTGAATCTCTATTGGTAGTCAAAATTTTCTTTGCTAGTTTGAAGTGAATTGGAAAATATAAATATAAGGCTTTTGGATATTTTCTAAGTCAGTACAAAACAATAAGTGCCTATGGAGAGGTCATGAACACAATGTCAAATATTCAGTCAGCGACGGCTAAATTATTAATTAACGGTAAATTTGTAGAGTCAAACACTACAGAGTGGCAAGACATTCTAAATCCTGCAACACAAGAGGTTTTGGGTCGTGTTCCAATGGCGACTATGGAAGAAGTGGATGCAGCGATTGCTTCAGCGCAAGAGGCTTTTAAAACATGGCGCTTAACGCCTGTTCAAGCACGTATGCGCATTATGCTGAAGCTACAAGATCTCATCCGTAGCAATATGAAAGAGATTGCCCGCGTACTGACTGCTGAGCAAGGAAAGACACTTGCAGATGCTGAAGGTGATATTCAACGTGGTTTAGAAGTCGTTGAGCATGCGTGTTCGGTTGGCACACTTCAAATGGGCGAATATATAGAAGGTGTTGCACGTGGTGTGGATACCTATACCTTGCAACAGCCTTTGGGTGTATGTGCAGGAATTACACCATTTAACTTTCCTGCGATGATTCCACTGTGGATGTTCCCAATGGCGATTGTCAGTGGAAACACCTTTGTTTTAAAGCCATCTGAACAAGATCCATTGTCGACCATGATGCTTGTCGAACTTGCGATTGAAGCCGGTATTCCAGCAGGTGTATTAAACGTAGTGCATGGTGGTAAGGATGTCGTTGATCGTTTATGCACACATAAAGCTATTAAGGCCATTTCGTTTGTTGGCTCTACGGCTGTTGGTACACATGTATATAACCTTGCAGGACAGCATGGAAAACGTGTGCAGTCGATGATGGGGGCCAAAAACCATGTGGTGGTAATGCCGGATGCCAATAAAGAACAAACTTTAAATGCTCTCGTTGGTGCAGCATTTGGTGCGGCGGGTCAGCGTTGTATGGCTTTGTCTGTTGCTGTCATGGTTGGTGAAAGTAAAGAATGGGTTAATGAACTGGTTGAAAAAGCCAAAACGCTGAAGGTCAATGCAGGGCATGAACCGAATACCGATATTGGCCCAGTCATTTCACCTCGCGCAAAAGCACGTGTACTGGATTTAATTCAAAGCGGTGTAGAGCAAGGTGCGGAGTTGCTGCTGGATGGTCGTGATGTTCAAGTCATTGGCTATGAGCAAGGAAACTTTGTCGGAGCAACGATTTTTAATCAAGTTTCAACCGATATGCGCATCTATACCGAAGAGATCTTTGGACCCGTATTAGCCATTATTCATGTCGATACTCTGGAGCAGGCGATTGAATTGATTAATGCCAATCCATTCGGCAACGGTGTCGGACTATTTACACAAAGCGGTGCAGTCGCACGTACATTCCAAAGCGATATCGATATTGGTCAAGTGGGTATCAATATTCCAATTCCTGTACCTGTTCCTTTCTTTAGCTTTACAGGATCGCGTGGTTCAAAACTGGGTGACTTAGGTCCATATGGTAAGCAAGCAGTTCAGTTCTATACACAAACCAAAACGATCACCAGTCGTTGGTTCGAAGATACACAAGAAAAAGGTGAAGTGAATACCACCATTAACCTACGTTAATTTAGGAGTTCAAGGATGAATATTGCCTTTATCGGTTTAGGAAACATGGGCGGAAAAATGGCCCAAAACCTACTCAAAGCAGGTTTTACGGTTTACGGTTTCGACTTAAGCGAAATTGCGATTCAGCATTTTACTGAAGCAGGTGGCATTGTTTGCCAAAGCCCACAAGATGCAGCGAAACAAGCAGATGTTGTGATTAGCATGTTGCCTGCTGCCAAGCATGTCAAAGAAGTGTATTTGGGAGAAAATGGTGTATTAGCGGTAATGAAAGCAGGAAGCTTATGTATCGATAGCAGTACCATTGATCCGCAAACCATTAAGGATATAGCCGAGGCGGGTGCTGCACATCAGATAAAAATCTGTGATGCACCTGTTTCAGGCGGCACTATTGGTGCTCAGGCAGGTACATTAACCTTTATGGTCGGTTCAGATGATCAAACTTTTGAAAGAACCAAAGCTGTATTGGGGCACATGGGTAAAAACATTGTGCATTGTGGCGATGTGGGTGCAGGTCAAATTGCGAAAATTTGCAATAACTTGATTCTTGGTATTTCCATGGCAGCCGTTGCTGAAGGTATGGCGCTCGGTGCGCGTCTGGGGATTGATCCTCAAGCCTTAGCAGGTGTGGTGAATAGTTCGAGCGGACGTTGCTGGAGTTCGGATGTATGTAATCCATGGCCGGGTATCTCAGCAAATGCACCTGCGGGACGTGGTTATACCGATGGTTTTGCAACTCAGTTGATGTTGAAAGATCTAGGATTGGCTGTAGAAGCCGCAGGACAAGTCAAACAGCCGATTATTTTAGGTGGACTGGTTCAGCAGATGTATCAACAGCTGTGTTTACAAGGTAATGCACACTTAGATTTTTCAAGCATTGTGCAGCAATACTTACCTAAGGACGCTTAATCGCTTTGAACACCAATCTAGCCTAGGGATGGCTAAAAATACTAACACTCGTGTCGGAATAACAATAAATTGAGACTGAGGTAGAGAAGATGTCGAATTATCAAGATGTTGCAAAGGCATTTGACTTAAATCATGCTGCCAAAGAAATGTTATCAGGCTCTTTAGAGCAATTAAATGCATGTTATGAATGCTGCGACCGTCATGCGATTGATCAAGATAAGGTTGCACTGTATTGGCAAGGCAAAGATGGGCGGAAAGAACAATATACCTTTGCAGAGCTGCAACAGTGGTCAAGCCAATTTGCCAATTTTTTAAAGTCACAGGGTGTGCAAAAAGGTGATCGTGTATCGGGTTTATTACCCCGTACAGTTGAATTACTTGTGGTGATTTTAGGGGCTTGGCGAATAGGTGCTGTATATCAACCGCTATTTACCGCCTTTGGCCCCAAAGCCATTGAACATCGTTTACACCTTGCACAAAGCAAATTGGTGATTAGCGATGTTGGTAATCGCAGTAAATTAGATGAAGTTGCACATTGTCCTCAAATCGTTACTGTTGCAGATCCAGCGGGTCAAGGGATACAACAGGGAGATTTAAACTTTTGGGATGAAGTAAACGCACAGTCTACAGATTGTGAAATTGTCCTACAGAGCATCAATGATCCATTTCTTTTGATGTTTACTTCAGGTACTACAGGTCCTGCAAAGCCCTTAGAAGTCCCGCTTAAAGCTTTGATCGCTTTTGGTCAATATATGAAAAATGCGGTAGGGCTACGTGAAGATGATTCGTTTTGGAATATTGCCGATCCGGGTTGGGCTTATGGTTTGTATTACGGAATTACTGGGCCACTTTTACTTGGACATGCAACACTCTTTTACGAAGGTGGTTTTAGCATTGATAGTTTGTGTCAGATCGTAGATGACTACAAAGTGACGAACCTTGCAGGCGCACCGACAGCGTATCGAATGATGATGGCGGCTGATCCTGAACAAATGGCAAAACTCAAAGGGAAATTTAGAGTCGTGAGTAGTGCTGGAGAGCCGCTTAACCCTGAAGTGTTCCGTTGGTTTAAACAAGTCCTCGATGCACCGATCTTTGACCATTATGGTCAGACTGAAGTTGGTATGGTGGTGTGTAATCACCATGGTTTACAACATGATATTCGCGCAGGTGTCGCAGGTTATGCCAGTCCGGGATATCGCGTGGCGGTTGTTGATGAACAAGGGCAAGAGCTAGCTGCAGGAACGCCAGGAGTACTGGCTGTCGATATCAGTCAATCACCGATGATGTGGTTTGGTGGCTATAAAGAAAGTCGTAAGTCACCCTTTGTAAAGCATTATTACCTCACGGGTGATACCGCAGAATTACACGCAGATGGCAGTATGAGCTTCGTTGGTCGTAATGATGATGTGATTACAACATCAGGTTATCGTATCGGGCCATTCGATGTTGAAAGCGCTTTACTTGAGCATGATGCAGTGATTGAAGCTGCGGTCATTGGTGTACCTGATCCGGATCGGACAGAAATTGTAAAAGCTTTTGTGATTTTAGCTGAGCATGTCACAGCGTCAGAAGAGTTAGCAGAGCAACTAGGGCAATTTGTGAAAAAGCGCTTATCTGCACATGCTTATCCACGATTGGTGGAGTTTGTTCAAGAACTGCCGAAGACTCCAAGTGGAAAAATTCAGCGTTTCTTATTAAGAAATCAAGAGATTGCAAAACAATCTACGCAGCATGCAAGTTAAATGACGCAACGATTAACCCTAAATGAATGCCGAACAATCAGGATCAAAATCAAGCTTTCATTCAGTTTTAGTCATTTTCAAACTGGATGAAAGCAATTGATTGATGTACAGGAAGATAAGATGCAATTTACCGAAGAACAATTATTAATTCAGGACATGGCACGCAGTTTCGCACAGGAACAAATTAAACCTCAAGCGGCCGAATGGGATAAACACGGTACCTTTCCCAAAGCGGCTTTAGCGCAGATGGGAGAACTGGGTTTATTGGGTATGTTGGTATCAGATGAATGGGGTGGTTCAGATACAGGTAATCTTGCCTATGTTATGGCTTTAGAAGAGATTGCCGCGGCCGATGGGGCAACCTCAACCATTATGAGTGTACATAACTCGGTAGGCTGTGTTCCTATTGCTAAATTTGGCACAGAAGAACAAAAGCAGAAATATTTAGTGCCTTTAGCACAAGGCAAAATGATCGGTGCATTTGCATTAACTGAGCCGCATACAGGTTCAGATGCTGCTGCCATTAAAACTCGTGCAGTAAAAGATGGCAATGAATGGGTGATTAATGGTGCTAAGCAGTTTATTACCTCGGGATATAATGCAGGGGTCATTATTGTCTTTGCTGTGACTGACCCAAGTGCAGGGAAAAAAGGCCTGAGTGCTTTTATTGTCCCAAGAGAAACACTCGGCTATGAAGTGATTCGTACTGAAGAAAAGCTTGGATTACATGCCTCAGATACCTGTCAAATTGCACTAACAGATGTTCGTGTGCATGAAAGCTTGATGTTAGGAAAAGAAGGTGAAGGTTTGAAAATCGCCTTATCAAATCTAGAAGGCGGTCGTATTGGTATAGCGGCGCAAGCGGTTGGTCTTGCACGAGCAGCATTAGAAGAAGCAACCCGATATGCCAAAGAGCGTATTACTTTTGGAAAGCCGATCTTTGAACATCAGGCAGTTGCGTTCCGATTGGCAAGTATGGCAACAGAAATAGAGGCCGCACGCCAATTGGTCTATCACGCGGCACGTTTAAAAGAAGCAGGGCAACCTTGCTTAAATGAAGCGTCTATGGCCAAACTTTTTTCATCTGAAATGGCTGAGCGTGTTTGCTCCGCAGCATTACAAGTCTTTGGTGGTTATGGCTATCTCAAAGATTTCCCGATAGAGCGTATTTATCGTGATGCACGTATTTGCCAAATCTATGAAGGTACGAGTGATATCCAACGTTTAGTAATTGCCCGCAGCTTATAACGTTGTTATTAAGACATTTAAATGGAAAGGCGTCAGATATGAAGCCTACTTATAAATATTGAACATATATAGGGATATTACATGCAATTTGAAACGATTCTGCTTGAAAAGAACAATGGTGTTGGACTTATTACTTTAAATCGTCCTCAGGCCTTAAATGCATTAAATAGCACATTAATTCAAGACCTTAATTTGGCCTTAGATGATTTAGACAGAGATTCTTCCATTGGCTGTATGGTTATTACAGGTTCAGAAAAAGCCTTTGCCGCTGGTGCAGATATTAAAGAAATGGCTGAACTGAGTTTTCCGAATATTTATTTGGATGATTTTTTTCATCTGGCAGATCGAATTGCACAGCGCCGTAAACCTTTAATCGCAGCTGTCAGTGGTTATGCGTTAGGTGGAGGCTGTGAGTTAGCGCTCATGTGTGACTTTATTTACTGTGCCGACAATGCAAAATTTGGTTTACCAGAAGTGACATTGGGAGTAATCCCAGGGATAGGTGGGACACAGCGTTTAACGCTTGCTATTGGTAAGGCCAAAGCCATGGAAATGTGTCTGACTGCGAGACAAATGGGCGCAGCAGAAGCAGAGCAGAGTGGTTTAGTTGCTCAGGTCTTTCCTAAAGAGGAGTTGGTCGAAAAGACCTTAAAAGCTGCTGAAAAAATAGCGGAAAAATCTGTGGTGGCAACCATGATGATCAAAGAGTCAATTAACCGTGCATTTGAAGTCAGTTTGCAAGAAGGTTTGCGTTTTGAACGCAGAACATTCCATTCGATTTTTGCAACTCAAGACCAAAAAGAAGGCATGCAAGCATTTGTTGAAAAGCGCCAAGCCAATTTTAAACACAATTAAAAATAAAAAAGGATGATATGGATATGAGTACAAATAACTTAATGATTGAAGAACATGGACATTTAGGCCAAATCAGTTTAGATCGCGTGGCAAGTTTAAATGCCTTGTCTTTGAATATGATCCAAGGGATTCAACAGCAATTAGCACTATGGGCTGATCAAACCAATATTCATGCCGTACTTATTCGCTCAAATAGTCCCAAAGCATTTTGTGCAGGTGGAGATATTCGCTATCTCTATGATAGTTATATGAATGGTAGAGATGATCATCAAGCTTATTTTCAAGCTGAGTATGAAATGCTGAACACCATTCGTTCGTATGAAAAACCCATTATTGTCATACTCGATGGCTATGTACTTGGCGGTGGATTTGGCTTAGCCCAAGCATGTCATGTGCTTGTCAGCAGCGAAAAGTCTAGATTTGCCATGCCTGAAACTGCCATTGGATTTTTCCCAGATGTGGCTGCGACACACTTTTTATCACGTTTAGATGATATTGGTGTGTACATGGCAACTACGGGCGATCAAATCAGTGCTAGCGATGCGTTGTATCTAGATTTGATTGACTACCATGTTCCGAGTGAGCAACTTGTTCAATTAGAAGAAGATTTAAGAAATTCCAAGCATCTCAGCAAAGAAAATATTGAACAATTGATTGCGAAATATATTACTCGACCAGCGGAAAGTGAACTCAGTCAAAATGCAGATTTAATTCGTAAGCATTTTGGTTTTGAGAGCATTGATGCCATTGAAAATAGTCTTGAAAATGAACAGCATAATGATGCTCAAGCGTGGGCGTTAAAAATACGCAATACCTTGGAACAACGATCTCCAATCGCGAAAAGGATCAGTTTGCAACTCCAACATTTAGGTCGAAGTCTTTCACTAAACCAATGCATGCAAATTGAACGACATTTGCAAGATGTTTGGTTTCAACATGGCGATATTGTCGAAGGTGTTCGCGCATTAATTGTGGATAAAGACAAGCAGCCAAAGTGGCAACAATCTAGTCCGACTTTAGACAAAATAATGGAGGAAATATCTATTTAATCAGTGATTTAAAAAACTTTAACGGTTCAAACCATTGGTCAATATTCATACTTAATTTCTTATTCGATATGAACAAGTGACTCATCATAAATTAAACATATATAAGATCTGAAAAATATTGATTTTCAAGAAGAAAATCATCATACAAATCAAGCATCGTGAAAATGCAATATAGAAATATCTTGCAGAATAAGGAAGATTACAATGCAAAATGTACAGGGAAACACAGCTCCACCTGCTAAGTCCTCGCATCGTTTAGCGGGTATTTCCAGCATGGTGGGTACAACCATCGAATGGTATGACTTTTTTATCTATGGTGCTGCCGCAGCACTCATTTTCAATCGACTTTTTTTCCCAAATCTTGATCCCTTAACGGGCGTATTGGCAGCATTTGCTACCTATGCTGTAGGCTTTATTGGTCGACCACTTGGTGGAATTGTTTTTGGCCATTTTGGCGATAAAATTGGTCGTAAATCAATGTTATTGGTCACATTAATGTTGATGGGTATTCCAACGGTGATGATTGGGTTGTTACCGACATTTGAAACCATTGGTTATTGGGCAACGGTCTGTTTAATTATTTTAAGATTTATACAGGGCATGGCCATGGGTGGAGAATGGGGCGGAGCAGTCCTCATGGCGGTAGAGCATGCGCCAGCGGGTAAAAAAGGCTTTTGGGGAAGTTTACCGCAAGCCAGTACAGGTGGTGGTTTATTGCTCGCTTCGGTGGCTTTAGGTCTAGTCTCAATGTTGCCTGAAGAAGCACTTTTTAGCTGGGGTTGGCGTCTACCATTTTTAGCCAGCATTATTTTACTGGCTGTAGGTTGGTATATTCGCGTAAAGGTGCCTGAGTCTCCAGACTTTGAAAAAGTTAAAGCTCAAACCGAAACAATTAAAGTTCCAGCAAAACAAGTGTTTAAAAATCATCCTAAGCAGTTGATTACGATTATTTTATCTCGTGCTGCTGAAAATGCTTGGTTCTATTTGGCATCGACATTTGCTTTAGCTTATACAACCACACAGCTAAATATTCCTCGACAAGATATCTTGTTTGCAACGATTTGTGGTGCTGCAGTCATCATGGTTATTACGCCAATTTTTGGACATTTGTCTGATAAAGTTGGGCAAAAAAACATGTTTAGATTTGGTTTATGCGTATTGGCTATATACAGCTATCCATTTTTTGCGATGTTAAATACCAAGGATCCTGTATTGGTTTGGACGGCCATTGTGATTGGTATTGGCGTGGTTTTTCCTTTGATGTATGCGCCGCAGTCACAGTTATTTTCACGCCAATTTCCAGCAGAAATACGCTATAGCGGTATTTCAATCTCAGTTCAATTTGCAGGCGTGCTAGGTGGCGGTTTAGCACCATTAATCGCGACGAAATTGCTAAGTATTGGTGATGGAAGCCCTAATTTAATTATTGCCTATATTTCAGGCTTTGCTGTGATTGCGATTATTGCATCATCATTTTTAAAGCCAGATCAAATAGAGCAAAAGACTAAAGTATTTAGTAGTGAGGAAATCAAATCTTCCTAAATCAACAATCAGTAAAACAATTGATTGATTTAAAATTCAGAATTTCAACTATAGAAATACATGTGATTTAGCCATAGCAATCGTTGTTATGGCTTTTTTTGTTTAAGGATTGTGCCAGAACAAATTTATTTTTAGCGTAGCTTAGGAACATAGCAATTTGAATACAGTTGATGTGCAAGAGCCGTGAATTATCATCTTTGTAAATAAAGTTGAAGCATTTCGTATAATATATATTATGTTAAATAGCATATCCAAGACTGTGGCCTACACAACGCATCCGTTGCCACAGCTCGACATCGTGAATCTGTAAAATTATCATTCACGATGCCGAGTACGCTAATGAACATAATATACGTTATGCCGAAATCAGAATCTTATCAATTGGCGAATCTGACGTTCCTGATGTTTAAATTCAAACCCTATCATTTTTTCAACTCGCTCAGGTTATAATAATGGTCTCCCAAAATATGATTGATCTAATATGAGCACCTCCAATGACCCTTTACACGGCAAAAAACTTGCTGACATCTTGGATGAATTATTGGATTACTACGGTGGTTTTGAAGGCTTAAGCCGCAAAATTGAAATTAGATGTTTTTGCATAGATCCAAGCGTTAAATCATCACTACGATTCTTACGTACTACACCTTGGGCACATGAAAAAGTAGAAAGCTTATATTTGTATGTCTTACGCCAAAAAGCCAAACAGAAAGCGTAACGATTAATACCTACGCTCAAATAATCTTGTATAGCAGTTTGTGTTTTAAGATAAAATGAAACTGCTTAATCCTTCTAGCACTTCCTTGTACGCAGTATCTTCGCCTCAGATTTAATTCGATCCCTATTATGAGCAATACTTTTTCCCAGCATCCTCAAATTGGTGTAGTCACTACATTTTCTGAATTGATTCATAGTCATTTCGAAGGTCAAATGAATGCGCTTTGCTGGCAACGCAGCATACAAGGCGACTTTAAAGAAATAGTCGAAAAACTCGAACTGATTGAAAATATAACCGAAATTTCTATAGATGATCTGATGAAGTTAACACTTTCATCGCAAGGCCATTTAGCCAGAGAAGTTATTTTAAATGATCTGCAACAATTAACAGAATTTGGTGCATCACCTTCGTTGAACTTGCTCAAATGTTATGAACGAGATGATGAATTCGATTTCATCTCAACCGATGTTTATTCCTTTCATGTCGATCGATCACCTATCGCTACCGATACCTTTTTATGTACATATTATGGTGCTTCCAGTGATATTGTGCCAAATGATCAAGTGACACAAAGAATCTTAATTCCTAAAATACGAGAACAACTTAAAGATTTGTACGATGGCCCTACCTCAGAATTTGATGATTTTTTAGCGGAATATTTTTTTGATTTACATTATCAGCTCAAAGAAAATGCTGTGCCTGTAAATCTAGGCAATGGTCATCTTTGGCGTTTAGCGGTGGATCATCCTACACAGCAAGTTTTGCCTTGTGTACACCGCGCACCTGTAGAAAATGTAGGTGAATATCGGCTTATACTGATTTGCTGATTTTAGCTGTGTTTAAATATTGATAAATCGTAAGTCCATACGATCCATTCTGTCTAATGAATGAACCGTATGGGTTAATGCAATATCGTTTTAATCAAAATTGCTTAGTCTAGATTATTGAGATCGAGCTGTATTAAGCCAGCGGTAAAGCACTGGCAATAGCACCAAGGTCAGCAAGGTGGAAGAAAGAATACCGCCGATCACAACCGTGGCTAAAGGCCGTTGCACTTCCGCACCTGTACCTGTTGCCAAAGCCATTGGTACAAAACCTAAAGAGGCAACACAGGCAGTCATGAGTACTGGGCGTAATCGAAGTACAGCGCCCTGCCATACGGCTTCATGCAATGGATACTTGTCCCCCAGTTCTTTAATGAAGGTCAGCATGACCAGGCCATTCAGCACAGCAACACCTGAGAGTGCAATAAATCCAATCCCTGCAGACATCGAAAGCGGAATATCTCTTAACCAAAGAAACAATACACCGCCCGTTAAGGCAAAGGGTACGCCAGTAAAGACCAGCAGACTTTCTTTCACATTATGAAATACTGCCATTAATAAAATAAAGATGGTCAGTAGTGCTAAAGGAATGACAATTTGCATTCTTGCTTTGGCAGATGCAAGGTTTTCAAATTGACCGCCATATTCAATCCAATAACCGCTTGGTAATGCATATTGTTTCAGCTGAGTCTGCATACCCGCCACAAAAGAACCTAAATCACGGCCCTCAACATTGGCAGTCACTACAATACGGCGTTTACCATTCTCACGGCTGACTTGATTGATCCCATCTACATTAGACACTGTGGCAACATTTGAGAGTACAATACTGCCACCATTTGGCAACTTTAACGGTAGTTGTGAAATTGTACTTACATTACGATCTTGATCATTTAAACGAATAACAAAATCAAAACGGCGATCACCTTCTAAAATCTCCCCTACACTTTGTCCACCGACACTGGCTGCCACAGTATCCTGTATAGATTTAACGCTTGAACCATATTGCGCAGCCAAAGCCTTATCTATTTCAATATTTAATAAAGGCAAACCTGAGGTTTGTTCAACTTTTACGGCGCTACTCCCCGCAACTTGCTGCATAATTTTGGCAATTTTAGTGGCTTCTGTGTTAAGCACTTGCATATCATCGCCAAATATTTTAACGCCCACATCACTACGCACACCTGAGATCAACTCATTAAAGCGCAGTTCAATAGGTTGGGAAAACTCACTGTTATTACCTGGAATTGTAGCCACATAAGCCACCATACGGCCACGCAGTTCATCCACACTTTCTTTAGGGTTTGGCCATTCATTACGTGGTTTGAGCATGATATAACCATCGGAAATGTTCGGAGGCATTACATCGGTTGCCACTTCTGCTGTACCTGTACGAGCAAATACAGCCTGAATCTCTGGAAATTTTTTCAGCAGCAATTTCTCAGCGTTCTCCTGCATTTTTAATGATTCTTCTAGGCCTGTGCTTGGTGAGCGCATCAACTGAACTGCAAAATCACCCTCACTCAGCTGTGGTGCAAACTCACTGCCAATTTTGGTGCTTAAAAGCCCAGTAATGAGCAGTAAACACAGTGCAAAAGTCATCACTACAGCCTTGTAATGAAAGGCTTTATTTAAAATTTGAAGATACTGCTTTTTCAGCCAATTCATCCAACGGCTTTCTGTTTCTTTAATTTCACCTTTCACCCAAAGCGCTACAGCAGCAGGTACAAATGTAATAGACAGAATGATCGCCGCCACAAGTGCCAATACCACAGTTAATGCCATCGGATGGAACATTTTTGCTTCTACACCACTTAAAGCAAAAATTGGCAAATAAACCACTAAAATAATTAACTGACCGAATATCAGCGGACGGCGCGCCTGACGTGCAGCCAAAAAGACTTCTTTAAAGCGTTCATTTTGCGTTAATGGACGTTTCAAAATTTGCTGTGCATGGGCTAAACGTCGTATACAGTTTTCAACAATCACCACTGCACCATCAACAATAATCCCGAAATCCAATGCGCCTAAGCTCATTAGGTTCGCGCTGATATTCTTTTGTGCCATGCCGGTTAAGGTAAACAGCATTGACAGCGGAATAACACAGGCCGTAATGAGTGCTGCACGGATATTGCCTAAAAAGATAAATAAAATGATGATGACTAGAATTGCGCCTTCAACCAAGTTCTTTTGAACGGTTTTAATCGCTTTCTCCACCAATGTGGTACGGTCATACACTGTTTCAATTTTTACCCCTTTGGGTAAGCTGGCTTGAATGTCTTTAATTTTGGAATCTACAGCTTTCGAGACAGTTCGGCTATTTTGTCCCATAGCCATCATGGCAATACCTAAAACCGTTTCTTCTCCGTTATAGGTTGCACCACCTGTGCGCAAATCATGCCCAATGGAGACTTGCGCAATATCACCCACCCGAATTGGACTGCCATTTGGGCTGTCAATCATGGTGTTTTCAATATCTGAAATGGTGTTTAAGGTTCCCGGCACTCGAACTGTTAACTGCTGACCATTTTCCTCAATAAATCCTGCACCACGGTTTTCATTATTTTCTGTAAGCGCTTGCTGTAATTGTTCTAATGACAGGTTCAGCTGTTGCATGCGGTTTAAATCAGGTGAAACCACGTAGGTTTTATTAAAACCACCAATACTGTTGACCTCGGCAACACCTTGTACACGCTGTAATTGCGGACGCACAATCCAGTCCTGAATTTCACGCAAATCCATCGCGCTATATGCCGTACCATCTGCTTTTTTTGCATTGGGTTCTGCTTTCAGCACCCATTGATAAATCTCGCCCAAACCTGTCGAAACTGGCGACATCGTCGGAGAAACCTGAGCTGGCAATGACGACTGAACTTCCTGTACCCGCTGATTAATTTGCTGACGTGCCCAGTAAATATCCGTACCGTCTTTAAAGACAATCGTGACTTGTGACAGGCCATAACGGGAAATAGAACGGGTCAACTCCAAATCTGGAATACCTGCCATCGCATTTTCAATCGGATAAGTAATCCGCTGTTCAACTTCTAACGCTGTAAAGCCATTGGCCTGCGTATTAATTTGCACTTGGGTGTTGGTAATATCAGGTACTGCATCAATCGGCAGTTTTTGATAACTGTAAATCCCGACGGCAATCCATGTGCAGACAAACAGCATCACCCAAATTGCATTTTGAATTGAAAACTGAATAATGCGTTCGAATAGACCTTCTGGCTTTGGTAAATCTGTGTTCGGGTTCTCTGAATTAGTGTTCATGGCCAGCCTCGTCTTTTTCCAGTTCAGATTTCAGTAAAAAACTGCCTTGGGAAATATACTTTTGCCCTGCCTCAAGACCCGAAATCACTTCTAGCCATTGCCCATCACTGGATGCTTGTCCAAGTTTTAGCGCTTGTGCTTTTAAATGCACTTGGCCTTTTAGCTCAGATTCAACAATAAAAATACTGTCTTGACCCTCAATACTTTGCACGGCGGACTTTTGCACCCGTAATGCTTTTTTAGTACCTGAATCAGCCAATAGCACGTTGACCATCACATTCGGGCGAAGCTCAGCAGATTGTTGTTTTAATTTGGCACGTACCACCAAGCGTCCCGTTTGCACATCTGCCTTTGACGTCAGGCTTTGTACCTCTGCGCTATAGAGCTGATCTGAGCCATTGATTTTGAAAGAGACGTTTTGACCCGTTTGTAATTGTGCGGAATATTGATGAGTTAAGTTAAATTCTAGCCACAAATCTTTTAGCTGTTCAATGGTGAACAATTGATCTGCCAATTGTACATTTTCACCCACCACAATATCTTTTTGACTAATCACGCCAGCGATTGGCGCACGAATAATAAATCGTCCGTTTTGACCGCTATTCGCGCCCAAAGCTTGTAAGCGCGATTGTGCTGACTGTACGCTAATTTGAGCCTGACGATAGGCATTTTCAGCACGCTGGAAGTCCTGTTTGGCAGAAATTCCTTGAGACCATAGCTTTTGCTCACGCTGATAATCTTGACGGGCTAAATCTAAATTGGCTTCTGCCATACGTAAATTGGCTTGCTGATCAATCAATTCAGGTACTGACAGCACAGCTAAAGTTTGACCTTTTTGTACAGTTTGACCGAGTGCTACACTGACTTGTTCGACATGACCGCTGAAGTTTGGGGAAATATGTGCCTGCTGATCTGTATTGACCGCCAATTTACCCGGCAATTGAATAATATTTTCGACCAGACCATTTTCTACAGTCGCAATTTTAATTCCTTGTTCCACCATTTGTTGAGTGGTGAGTTGCAGTTCACCTTCTTCCGCATGTTCTGCTTCAGTATCACTCTTTTTGGCTTCGCTATTTTCACCTTCCGACTCAGTTTTATCCGCATCGGATTTATTTGTACTTAACCAAATAGCAGTACACAGCATCAGCGTTAGGCCAACCAAAACTGCAATCATCAAAGGCTGTGAAATTTTTCCATCTTGTTTAATTTTCATGTGATTAACTGCCTTATTGTGCTGATGCGCTGTTGATGAGATTTTGGGATGCCTCAATGGCTTTTTTATTCAATTGGCTATAAGCATCTGAACGGCTGATTTCTTCATAACTGGTTCCAATACTTAAGGCTTCAGCACTGAGTGCGCTTTGCCAAGCCTGCGCCAAAATTTGCATTTGGCTAAGTCGAAGGTCTTGGAGTTGTTTTGTGGTTTGCTGTACGTCTGTAATAGCAAATTTACCTGCCTGAAAACCTTGCAAAGTTCGGTTTTGAACCTTTTCAGCCAAACCAATCTGATTGCCTGTGGCATCAAACTGCATACGCAGACCTTTAAGCTGGTGAATGCTATTGGCAATGTCCAAAACTTGCTGTTTTAACTCGCGCTGTTGCTGATGATTTAATAAAATTTGCTGTTTTTGCGCCATTGGAATGGCATATTGCTGGCGGTTAAAAATATTGAGCGGAATATCCACACCAAGTACCAAGGCCGTATCATTGGCGTCAGTTGGAGACTTGGTACGTGACATGCCCATATTTAGGGTTGGGTTTGGACGTGCCTGTACTTTTAAATGTTCAATTTGCTGATTTGCCTGCTGAACATTCAAGGCATACAATTTTTGTAGCCAACCTTCCGATAAATTACGCTCAACTAAACTTTGGCTCTGTTCAGGCCAAGGCGTAACGCTGTTATTCAACGCAATTTGCGACGTAGTTTCACCCCATAAATTAGAAAGCTGACGCGCCACAGTTTGCTGTTTTAAAAGCGCCTGTTGGTATAGACGCTGTATTTCCAAAGCTTCAATTTGAGCGCGCTCTACATCCACCAAAGCAATACTGCCTGCCTGATAGCGTTTTTGCGCGCTGTCCAAATTAGATTTACTGAGTTTGAGCTGTGTAGCGTAAATCGATTGCTCATTTTGAGCGATGGCTAGCTGTGACCATGCAAACTTCACAATCAACTGACTTTGCGCATTCCAAATTTGCTGTTGCAACTGTATTTGCTGTGCAGAGGTACTCGCGAGTGCTTGATTGATTTTACGCTGACCGAATACATCCATTGGCTGGCTGATTCCGATACTGAGCTCTTGATCTTGATTTTTACCAAAACCATTTTGTTCAATCGATAGACTTGGGTTTTGCCAAAGCTTGCTTTGGCGCACATTAAAATCTGAGATTTGCTGTTGTTGTTGCCAAATATCTGTTTGGGCTTGGTAGTTTTGTACTTTGGCAAATGCAGATTCAAAACTACTGACATTTTCCGCAAAAGTACTTTGTAAGGCCGTCGAAATACCGACAGCTAAGCCTAGACGTATAAACGCCATAAAATATAAAGACATGATTTTTCCCACTCATTTATTAAAAAAAGTGGCGGGAATGTTTTAGGCTACCCCGCCATTAGCGGGGCATAAACAGGAGGAGGTGTTTGCAGTAATAAATCAGGGGCTTGATAAAGATTCTTCCAAACAAATTTTGGCGAATATTCAAAGCTCTGATGTGCAATAAAAAGAATCGATTGTTGGTTTTGTACAATCAAATGCGTCATAGACGGTAAATGGTCTTGATGATCTTCACCGAGTTGCAGATCGTTAGCGGTATTTTTGACTGGTTTGCTACTGGATTCAGATGCTTGATGCAACGAATGCTGTGGATTGGTTTCACTGCTGACGCATAAGGTATTTTGATGATGACCAAAATGATAGCTTTGAACAACTTGAGTTTGCTCTTCATGCACACAGAAAGCGGCTGCCACGTTCCAAAGGCTTTGGAACATGAACAATCCAACTAAGACTGTTATCCATGTCGCAGAACGCATATTGCATCAATCAAGAAAATTTTAACGATTATAAAGCTTGGAGTCGGTCGAAGGTCAAGTGAATCTTTGAATTTGTCTTAAAAATGGATTGCCATAGAGATATAACGTAACGCATTCGCTTTAATCCCCTGACACGGCACATTCTAAAGACAATCCATTGGTTCATGATTACGATTTTTATCAGCGAAACTTTTTTAATTTAGTTCTGAATCATTCTTCAACTTAGCTTTTCTTGTCACAACTAAGCCGCAGAGCACCACCAATGTCGTAACACCTAAAGATAATGAAGTTTCATAACTGTAGGCTGGAGATAAAAACATATAGATCAGCACACTTAAGATCACCAAAATGACTGCCCATGTCAGCCATGGAAATAGCCACATTTTAAACGCAACCTCAGTTCCATTTTTTTCGATTTGTGTTCTCAATTTAAGCTGTGAAAATGCAATCACTAAATAAACCAATAAGGCAATTGAACCTGTTGTAGACAGTAAAAATCCAAATACTTGGCCTGGAAATAAATAATTGACTGCACAGCAAATTAAGCCCACTACAGACGATGCCAATACTGCAATTGCAGGCACACCAGAGGCATTAATTGATGTGACCCATTGAGGTGCTTCTTTGCGTGTCCCCAATGAAAATAGCATCCTTGATGAACTATAAAGTGCGGCATTCATACAACTTGCAACCGCAATAAAGACCACACTATCAATAATCAATTTTGATTGAGGGACATTTAAACTGACCAAGACATATTGGAAGGTGCCTAATTGTTGTAATTGCGGTGAACGCCAATCGACCAATGCAACCGTTATAAAAATTGAAACCACAAAAAATAAGATAACCCGATACAACACTAAATTGGTTGCGCGTTTAATTTTTTGCTCAGGATCTTTTGATTCTGCTGCAGCGATCGATAAAATTTCTACACCAAAGAATGAGAATGCTGAAATCAATATTGCTGAAAGCACGCCACCCAGACCATTTGGCAAAAATCCATCATTTTTGAATAGATTTTCTACACCACTCACTTCAGGTGCTAAGGGCCAAAATCCAAATATGGCGGTGAGTCCAATGGCGATAAAAATTACAATAGCCAAGACTTTTATCAGAGAAAACCAAAATTCAAACTCACCAAAACTCCGAGTACTAAAAAAGTTCGCTAAACTGAGAAGCACAATAAAGAATGTCGCAAATACAGCACTTGATATTGAAGGAAACCATGCATGCAGAATTTCTGCACCAGCGATTGCTTCAATTGGAATAACTAAAACCCAAAACCACCAATATAACCATCCGATGGTAAAGCCCGCCCAAGGCCCAATGGCTTTTCTTGCATAGGTTGAAAATGAGCCGGTGTCAGGTTGAGCTACAGCCATTTCTCCCAACATTCGCATGATTAAAAAAACCAAAATACTGGTAGTAATATAAGCAAGAACGGCGGCAGGCCCTGCTTTTGCAATCGCAGCAGATGATCCAACAAACAGTCCAGCACCAATTACACCACCAATACTGATCATTGTAATATGCCGATTAGATAGCCCTGCACCCAGTTTTGCAGTTGAATTATGTGTGGCTAAGCTATCATCATGCATCGATTAGATTCCCTGTCTGCACGGTCAGTCGTACAAATCATTATTTCCAAGATCATTAGGAATAAAAAAGGGAAAACGCTGTGTTCTCCCTTGTTTTGTAACAATTTAATCTAGAAAATGAGTTTTTCATAGTTCTAATCAAAACTTTAAGATGCAACTTAATGCCATTTTTTCATCTAATTTATTGTTATTACTTATATAATTTATATTTATTTAAAAACTTATTTGACCATTTTCTAGATGCAAAACATGGGCTTTTAAATAATCTAATTCATCGCCATGATGCGTAACATATATCATCGGCAGCGCCAACTGTTCTTTCACCGTGTTTAAAAATGGCAATATTTGATCTTTCAGCCTGCGGTCCAGTCCTGTCAGCGGTTCATCTAACAGCAGTAAGTCAGGCTGTGACAGCAATGCGCGTCCTATGGAAACGCGCTGCGCTTCTCCGCCAGAAAGTTCATGCGCCCGCCGTTTGAGCAGTGGCTGTAACTCAAGCAGATTAGTCACTTGCTCAAATTTAAATTTCGCATTTTCCTGAGCGCCTAAGTTCTCCGCATATTGCAGATTTTGCTGCACATTCATATGCGGAAAAAGCCATGATTTTTGAAAAATCAGCGCAATACTGCGTTGATGCATCGGCACGTTAATCTTCTGCGCCGTATCGAACACATCACGCTGATTCAGCGATATATAACCTTGCTGCGGCTGCAGCAAACCAACCAAATTTTTCAGCAGCGTAGACTTGCCGCTGCCTGATGGCCCCATAATGCCAAGCAGCTGTTCTTGCATCTGCAGCCGAGCCTGCAATTGAAAATCTGCATATTGAAACTGAAAATCACACTGAAGCATGGCCGGCTCCGAGTTTTCGCTGATAGAACTGTAAAATATAATAATTGGCAATCAATGCGCCAAAAGCCGCCAGCAGTGAAAGGATCACTAAACGCATTGCGGATTCTTCGCCATTGGGCTGCTGTATCAGCGAATAGATAGCAATTGGAATGGTTCGGGTTTCATCAGGAATATTACCCACAAAGGTAATGGTTGCGCCAAATTCGCCTAAACTTCGGCTAAATCCTAAAATGCTCCCGATTAAAATGCCCGGCAATGCCAGCGGCAGGCTAATTGATGCAAATACCCGTAACGGATGCGCGCCTAGGGAGCCTGCAACCTGCTCCAGCTGCTGATTGATCATTTGAAAAGACAAACGGATCGGCTGCACAATCAGCGGAAATGACACAATCATGGATGCTAAAACGGCACCTTTCCAATTAAAAGCCAGTTGAATGCCCCATTCATTGAGCAGCTTGCCGATCCAGCCATTTGAACCAAACAGCACCAATAGCAGATAACCTAAAACCACCGGCGGCAGCACCATCGGCATTTGTAACAGCGCTTCGACTAAAAATTTCAAATGAAACTCATAGCGCGCCAGCACCCAAGCCAGCCCAATAGCAAATGGCAAGCAAAATACAGTGGCGCAAACGGCAACTTTAGCCGATAGATACAATGCGCTCCACTCTTCTAGGCTCAGCATGCTTTAGCCTTTCACACCAAAGCCATAATACTTAAACAGCATTTTGCTTTGCGCATGGTCTTTAAGATAACGGTAAAACTTCACGGCCTCAGGTTTAGCTGCGCCTTGCTGTGTTAAAGCCAATGGGTAAATGATCGGTTGATGAGTATTATTTGGAAAAATCCCGGCTATTTTAACTTTAGAACTGATCATCGCATCGGTACGGTAAACAATCCCCGCTTGGCACTCACCGCGTTCGACAAAAGCCAGTGCTGAACGTACATCATCTGTCCCGACAATCCTTCCATTCAAACTTGATAGCCAGCCCAACTTGGTTAGGCTTTGTTTTGCATATTTTCCAGCAGGTACAGACTCCATTTGACCTGTACATAAGTGACCTTGAAATGCCTTGGAAAAATTAAACTGCGGCACGGCCCTAAATTGCATATTCACCGCTTTAGGCGTAATCAGCACCAAATCATTGCTCAGCATATTGAACACTTGCTTTGCAGGTACTTTCTGCTTCTGCACCAAATAATTCATCCAGTCCACATCTGCTGAAAAATACAAATCACTTGGCGCACCGGCTTCAATCTGTTTGGCTAAAGCAGATGACGCGCCAAATACCGGTACAATTTTGATGTCTGGATTCTGTGCCTGATATTGCTTTGCAATATCGCTGATAGCATTGCTTAAACTGGCTGCAGCATAAATTTTGACTGTTTCCGCCTGAGATGCGCCAGCAATGAAGCTCAGTCCTACTGCTAAAATAAATTTGAATCGCATAGCAAACTCCTAATGCTGAATAAATACGCCTTGAAGAATTTGTCCTGCTTGCACAGACTGCCCTGCAGGAATCCGAACAATGCAATTGGCTTGCATTAAATTGCTCAACATATGCGACTGCTGTTTAGACAGGCTGGTTAGTTGAAGCTTGCCTTGCTTATCAAAGTGCGCCGACATTCTTAAAAACCGCTCACGTGCATCTGCTTTTAGGTCATGTGTCATGACTGCGCTGAACCAGTCCAGCGCAGGTGTTTGACCTTGTAGGGCTTTCAATAATCTATCTGTATAAATTTGCATGCCGACATAGACTGCAGCGGGGTTGCCCGGCAGTCCGAGTAAATAACAGGAACTGCTGTCAGGACGTCGATATTGTGCAAACAGCATCGGTTTGCCGGGTTTTTGTTTCACTTTCCAGAAAATTTGCTGAAAACCGATGTCCAAGGCTGCCGGCCGAACAAAATCATAATCACCGACAGATACGCCGCCAGTCGTTAAAATTAAATCAAAGCTGTCTTTTAAACGGTTGAATAAATCTAAAACCGCCTGTTTTTCATCTGCAATATGAATCACTTCAACTTGGACGTGCTGCGACTGAAACCATACTAAAATCAGCGGCGCATTGGCATCAAATATTTTACCAGCACGGTAATCTTCTATATTTTGCGCAACTTCATCACCTGTAATTACGACCGCAATTTTCGGATAGGCAAAAACTTCGCAGTGTGAAATACCAGCCATACTGAGCGCTGCAATTGATCCAACCGTCAGCTTTTGACCACGCGCTGCTAAACATTGTCCAAATGAAATTTCCTCACCTGCATCTCGAATATCTGCATGCGGGCTTAAGACTGCAGTCAGTTCAATCTGCTGTCTATCCGCCTTTACAATTTCTTGCCGCGCTACAGTTGCCGTGCCTTCAGGTATCGGCGCGCCGGTAAATATGCGGACAGCTTGCCCTGCTTTTAAGCTTATTTCAGCCGTTTGCCCTGCGCGGATTTCTCCAATCAGCTTAAATTGCGCGCCGGGTTTAATTTCACCCGCTGCGCAAATGGCATAGCCATCCACTGCGCTTTGCGCAAATAAAGGCAGCTGAATTGGTGAATGCACATCTGCCGCCAAATAATGGCCTAAAGCGTGCTGAAGCGCCAAAGTTTCATGCGCTAAACTTTGCGTATGTGTCTGAATCAGCGTAAGCGCTTCGTCCACTGAAATCAGTCCAGCCTCGGCCCCGCAGCCTGCGTGCAATACGGCTTGGTTCATTGGTAGCCTCCTGCATGCGGAATATTCTTCTGCACATCAAATAGATGCACCAAGGCAGGTAAAATGGCAATCAATGATTCTTTTGCGCCTTGTCTGCTGCCCGGCAGTGTAATGACTAAACTGTCATCAATATAGCCGGCAACACCGCGGCTGAGGGCCGCATAAGGGGTGCGTTTCTGCCCAAAACTGCGGGATGCTTCCATCAGCCCTGGAATTTCCCGTTTTAACAGCGGCTGAATGGTTTCAACGGTTAAATCTTTCTGGCCTAGACCTGTACCGCCCACGGTCAAAATCAGCGGATATTGCGTCTTATGCTGTTCAATAAGAGCCAAAAGCTGTTCAGGACTGTCCGGTATCACTTGATAGCTGATGTTGCTGAAGTTTGCTTCTTCTAAAATTTCGAGGACATTTTGCCCTGCAGTATCTGATTTTTTACCGGCAGCAACCGTATCTGAAAGCACAATAATCAACGCCGATAAGCTTTCTTTCAATACACGGGTAAAATGTGATTTACCCCCTTTTTTCTTTTGCAGTTTCACCTGATCTAGGCATAAATCTTCAGGCTCACAGTGCGGTTTCAGCATGTCATACAGCGTTAAACCGGCAAGACTGACCGCAGTTAATGCTTCCATTTCCACACCCGTTGGGCCAATGGTTTCGACCACAGCACTGATTTCGACATGCGCCTCAAATAATTCATATTCGACATCTGCACGGTAGATCGGCAGCGGATGACACAGCGGAATGAGTTCATCCGTGCGTTTTGCGCCCAAAATACCTGCAATACGTGCGGTTTTCAGCGCGTCGCCTTTTTCTGTATTGCCATTACGCAGCAGTTCAATGCAATGTGGCGGTGCATGCAGTATTCCAGTTGCAATGGCTGTACGGTAACTTTCCGCTTTCATGCCCACATTTTTCATTGCTTTGTCCTTATCTTATTCATTTGCATGTGCAGTATTAAATTTGAGGTTTTATAGATGCCATTGATAAATATTGGCATTCAAATGCATAGTCTGATGGCTGCTTTGGTGTGAATGTTCACATGACTCGCCATGGATATGTGTATGCTTCGTTTCGTGATCTGCCACTTCAGGCGCGTGATCCTTACGAATACAGCAGCCCTCTACATATTGACTGCTGCCATCCATATAAAACTCTTCTTTCCACACCGGTACTTCATGCTTAACCCGTTCAACCGCTTCTTCACAGGCTGCAAAAGCCTCACGGCGGTGCGGCGCATAGGCCATTGCGATAATGGCCGTATCACCGACCTGCAGCGCGCCAATACGGTGTACAACCCGTACATATGACACGCCGTATTTGGCTTGAATTTCCTGCTCAATTTGACGGATCATTTTTTCAGCCACAGGCACATAAGCGGTATATTTCAAAGCTTTTACCGCTTTGCCTTCATGGTGATTACGCACCGCGCCAATAAATACACCTATACCGCCACATTCAGGAAATGCCTCAATGCTGTCAAAATCAGCTTGGCTGAATACCGTATCTTGTATGCGTGAAATATGCTTGAGCTCCATATTCAGCCTCCCGCCACAGGTGACAACAGCACAACGGTACTGTCCTGCATCAATGCGGTTTGCCTTGGCACAATGTCTTCTCCCATAGCGCAGGCGCAGCATTCAAGCATGCTGAACGACTCCGGAAATTGATCTGTAACTTGCTGCAAAACCTCTGCAATCGACTGCTGTGCCAAGCAAGTCAGACTTAAATTCGCTGGCAGCAGGCGTTCAATAGCGCCAAAAGATTCTATTTTGATGGTGATATGAGTCATCTTTAACCTCCAATCATATGCATGCTGATTTTTCTAGATGGGCTAGATTGGGTAGTTATGGCATGAAAGCCTTGTTCCTTCTGCCAAATGTAACCGCCTAATTTTTGCTGCAAAGCCATTGCATCGAGCGGCATTAACTCTGTTGTTTTACTGCTTTTCAGCTGCTGAATTTCATGGCTGAGATTTAAACCTTTTCGGGCAAACAGGCAGTTAAAAAACTCGCCTTGCGCATTCAGTCTCAAACGGTCGCAGCTGCCGCAAAAAGAATTGCTGATGGTTGAAATAATGCCTATAGGCAAGCCGTTGATTAAGTATGATCTGGCTGGCGATGTGCCTTGACCGTGCAGTGTTTGCACTTCAAAAACAGTCTTTAGTTTATCTAGTATGTTTTGTTCGGTAACGACCGCAGCTTTAGACCAGTTTTGATCGCCATCCAGCGGCATAAACTCGATAAACCGTAGTTCGAAACCTTTTTGCAGCGCCCATTTTGCTAATGGAATGATTTGCTGTTCATTTAGACCTTTCATTAACACAGCATTGATTTTTATTTCAAAGCCCGCTTGCTGAGCAGCTTCAATCCCGTCTAATACAGGCTGTAATTGTTTTTGTGTCAGCTGGAAAAATTGCGCTTCATCCAAACTGTCCAAGCTGATATTTATGCCATCTAGGCCAGCTTGTTTTAGGGCCTGTGCATATTGCTTCAGATAATGTCCATTGGTTGTCATGGAAATACGTTTAAGGCCTAGCTTTCTCAACTGCTGCAGCTGTTGAATAAAATGCACAACGCCTTGACGCATGAGCGGTTCGCCGCCCGTGATCCGGATCTGATCAATCCCGCGCAGCACCATAAACTCACAAAAATTGTAAAGTGATTCAAAACTAAGAAGATTATGTTTTTTCATCCATTCAGGATGTTCAGGCATACAATAGACACATTTAAAATTACAGCGGTCTGTCACTGAAATGCGCAATTTGCGTTTTTCACGGCCAAACTGATCCTTAAAAATGGTCGCTGGCTGTAATTGTGTCATGCTGTTCATGTTTATCTTCCATGGTGCTGTCATTTGCCCTGTCTTAGCTCAGTACAAATTTTGCGCCCTCTTTTCTTGCAGTAAAAATTGCAATAAGTGTTCCAACTTTGCGCTTTTTTGAATATTTATTTCAGAGGATTTGGTTTGTTTTTTTGACACACAAAATCAATAACTTATAAATAACTAATAGCAATTAAAAATATAAATTGCCGTTAAGCCCATTATTTAAGGTATAAAAGCAGTCTGTTTTATCTCTAGATATCATGCTCAAAAGCTTCATATTGGCTGTAGATTTTCTCTCTGGGTTCAAAAACAGCACATTAGGCTCATTATTTGAAATGAAAGCTCCGCAAAAGGTACAGCTTTTAGAGAAAATTCAGCTGACGGTGCTGCTGCAGCTCATCTAGAGAGTTAATGCTGTGAAAAAAGAGTGCATTATTTTGAAAACGTGCAACTTGCATGTGCATTTTACTAAAACACCCCTTCAAACTGCGCTGTTTTTGATCAAGATGCACCTGCAGCATTGTGAGACTGCTTCGTTTCAGCAAACAAAATGGATACAGCGCTTTGCCATTAATTTCCACTACAGCTACTTCACACAAGGGATCCCGCTGCATGGCCTGATGCAATCTCGAAAGCACTTTCTTCGGGATATAGGTCACATCGCACGGGACAAACAAAACATAATCAGACTCAACATGTGACCACGCGCTTTTCATCCCCATCAATGGCCCTAAAAATCCGGCTTCATCATCTTGATAAAAGCGGATCGAGGGAATGAGCCGTTTATAAATCGAATGATCGCGATGGCTGTTGATCCAGACATTTTCAGCCCGTGATTTCAACTGCTGATGGATCTTAATCAGCTGAATTTCATTATCAAATTTTTGCAGCACTTTATTCATGCCGTTCATTCTGCGGGCCTGACCGCCCGACAAAATAACCAAGTCTGTTTCTGGATAGCCTATTGATTTGGTGATTTTCTTCATCATTCTGCGTACTCCGTCTGACAGGCTTTAATTAAGCCTCGAATTTCTGATAAGCACGAACCGCAATTGCCGCCAGCCTTTAAACATGCAGTAACTTGTTTTTCATGGCTAATATTCTTTTCTTTAATGGTTTCGATAATGGTATTTTTACCGACTTTAAAGCAGCTGCACACCAGCGGACCTGCACTGTTGGTCATGTTAATCGGCTGACCTGCAAGCAGCGCTTTGCGGTGCATTGCGCTTAGTCGTTCACGCTTAAACATGCCAGCAATCCAATCACGGTCTGGCAGCATAGAGCGTTGCGCAATATATAGACTGGCGATTAAATGCCCATCTTGCAGCACCACGGTATGACTCAAATCGGCAGTTTGATCTTCCAAATTCAGCCATTCAAAGCTTTCATCGGTAAATGGCAGTAATGTTTTCAGCTGCTGAACCGTGTTTCTAAATTTTTTACGATCGGCCAACTCAAAACGTGTCGCTTTCGCTGTTTTAATTTTGGTCCACCACACCGTGTTTTGAATGGTGTTTTGCACCATTTGCTCAAAGCCGTCACGTACATACAGTACACCTTGCCACTGTGTATAAAACGGCTGTACAAATACCGGCGTATGTTTAAATTCAGGCTCACCAGATAGTGAATCGACCACAGGATTCACCACTTTGCCTATACGCGCATCCGATGCGACTTGGTCATTCCAATGAATTGGCGCAAAGATTTGACCGCGTCGAATTTTACTGCTGACCTGTGCACGTAAAATACATAAGCCCCAGTTAGATTTCACCTCAACCAGTTCACCATCTTTAACACCAAACTTCAGTGCATCTTGCGGGTGTATTTCACAAAATGGTTCGGCGATATGTGTACTCAAGTTTGCAGATAAACCCGTACGGCTCATGGTGTGCCATTGATCACGGATACGGCCAGTATTTAAAACCAGCGGATATTCGCCGCAAATCTTGTTCAAAGGGTCAATAGCGGTTGTTGCTACAAACTTAGCTTTGGCATCGGCATGGCTGAATTGGCCTGCTGCAAACAAATGGCTGACTGCATCAGCGCTCTGATCTAACTGCCAAACTGGCCATTGCACGGGCTTTAATTCAGCATAAACTTGTGCAGATAACTTACTTAAACCCTGCAAGTTAAAGTAGCGAAAAGACTCAGTGGTATCACGTTGATCTAAAGGCGCATTTTGATAAGCAGATAATTTTGCATGTTCAATAAATATGTCATAGCTGCTGCTGTAGTCAAAACCGCTATAACCCATCTTTTTCGCAACTTGTGCAATAGACCACCAGTCTGCTCTGGCTTCACCCGGCGCATCTAAAAAAGCAGTTTGACGTGAAATACGGCGTTCAGAATTGGTAACGGTTCCGTCTTTTTCACCCCAGCCCAATGCAGGTAAAAGCACATCTGCATATATTGCTGTGTCTGTGTCTTTGCAAATATCCGACACCACTACAAACTCGCATTGCTCTAAGGCACGTTTGACTTGATCTGCATCTGGCAAGCTAACTACAGGATTAGTAGCCATAATCCAGATGACTTTTATTTTGCCGCTTTCAACCGCCTGAAACAGATCAACCGCTTTTAATCCCGCTTTATTGGCAATAAATGGACTTTGCCAAAACTCTTGTACTAATGCCTGATGCGCTGTGTTATCGACATCTAAGTGCGCAGCCAGCATATTGGCTAAGCCGCCAACCTCGCGGCCACCCATTGCATTGGGCTGACCTGTCATAGAAAAAGGCGCTGCACCTAATTTTCCGATTTTGCCAGTCAGCAAATGGCAGTTAATAATACTGTTGGCTTTGTCTACACCGCGCGAAGACTGATTAACCCCCATCGAAAATAGCGACATAACTTTGTCAGTTTGCGCAAATTTTTCAAAAAATAGCTGTAATTTTTCTAAAGAAATACCTGTACGCTCAGCAACTGCTGTCATAGAAGCTTCTGTTTTACTTTGCTCCAGCGCTTGCGCCAAACCTTGAGTATGTTTGGTGATAAAATCTACATCACTATGATTATTTTGTACTAAATACTGCAGCAAACCGTTGAACAGTGCGACATCTTGCCCCGGTAAAATTGGTAAATGCAAATCTGCAGCCTCACAGGTACTGGTAAAGCGCGGATCAATGACCACCACGAACAAATCACGTTCTTCTTTGGCTTTCATAATGCGCTGATACAGCACGGGATGGCACCATGCTGTATTGGATCCGACCAGCACCACCATATCTGTATGCTCAAAGTCTTCATAGCTTGCTGGTACAAGGTCTTCACCAAATGCACGCTTATGTGCCGCCACAGCCGATGACATGCAAAGCCGTGAATTGGTGTCAATATTTGCAGTACCTAAATAGCCTTTGACAAATTTGTTAACGGCATAGTAATCCTCCGTCAGCAGTTGGCCCGACACATAAAAAGCGATGCTTTCACGTCCGTAAAGATCTATACATTGCTGAAATTTTTCGGCAATCAGTGCTGTTGCTGTGTTCCAATCTGTAGCCTGACGAGTATGAAATGGTGATGTTTGACGCCCAAGCATCGGCTGTAAAACACGTGTTTCTAATCCAATCGTATCGGCTAAGTTACTGCCTTTAATGCACAGCTTGCCATAGTTTGATGGATGGTTCGCATCGCCAGTCACGCTCACTTTTTGCCCTAAAGCTGTCTGTTCAACTGTTGCGCTAACGCCGCAGCCGACACCGCAATATGGACAAGTGGTTTGCGTTGTTTTAATTTTATTTTCTGTGGAGCTATGCAGTTCCACTATCGGGATGCTATTCACTTCTGCTGGCTCCTTTTCCAATTCTAACGAGGTATTGCAATAATTTTTAATATTAGACTACTTGCATAAGTAGATTTTTAATCAACACTTAATTCATATAGGAAGTTCCCTCTCCTTTTAAAGGATGAGGAACATAGTTCCGCAAGTGGGAGAGGATTTATATGAAAAGCCCCCTCATCCTAACCTTCTCCCAGTGGGAGAAGGGACTTTCAAAATTAAAGACGCATCACCCTGCTTTCTTTAATGCAAAATCCTTACCAAACAGCAATTTGTTTCGGATACTTGAAATTGAAGTTTGATCTGAAATCAATTCTGCATACCATGCCCCGTCTTCAGTATCGCCAAACAGCACAGCACCAATCACTCTATCTTTTTGAATAATAATGCGTTTATAGATTTGGCGTTTTTCATCATTCAAAATAATGTCTTCAAAATCATCCAACGGTTCAAAGTTGCCTGCAGAAAAAACATCACAGCCGCTGACTTTTAACTGCGTCGGAACCGTAGGCGCTTTGAAGGTTAAGCTGCCATGTTCGGCCAAATGCGATGCACAAATGAATGCCTGTCCCCAAAGCGGTTCAACTAAACCGAAAGTTTGGCTTCGGTGTTCAATACATTCACCCACCGCATAAATACTCGGATCAAAAGTTTGCATGGTGTCATTCACCATGACACCGCGGCCGCAGCGCAGTCCTGCACTTTGCGCAAGCTCAATATTCGGACGAATACCCACCGCAAAAACCACAAGATCTGCATCTAAAACAGTACCGTCTTGCAAACGCAGCTGCTTCACATGGCCATCTTCACCCATCAACTCTTGGGTATTTGCTGCGGTCATGATTTTTATACCTTTTTGTTCAATCGCATGATTGAGCATTAAGCTGGCTTTTTCATCTAACTGACGGTCCATAATACGATCCATCAAATGCAGTACTGTGACATTCATGCCACGCTGTTTCAGGCCATACGCAGCCTCTAGGCCAAGTAAACCGCCGCCAATCACCACTGCATTTTGCTTAGATTTACAGTAATCCAGCATGCGGTTTACATCATAAATATCACGGAAGCTGAGAACACCTTTTAAGTCAGTTCCCGGTATAGGCGGAATAAATGGCTTAGAACCTGTCGCTAAAATCAGACGGTCATAATCGATGACCAAGCCTTTTTCTGTGTATACCTGCTTGCGCGGACGGTCTATGCGTACCGCCGCATCACCTGCTACAAAACGGATATTTTTGTCTTTATACCAAGCATGTGAATGCAGCATGATATCTTCAATGGTTTTATCACCTGAAAGCACAGGTGAAAGCATAATTCGGTTGTAATTACCCCAAGGTTCTTCACCAATGACCGTAATTTCATAACGCTCTGGCGCCATATCCAGCAGATCTTCTAAGCAACGCATACCTGCTAAGCCATTGCCGACCAAAACAAGTTTCATCAACTCAGACGATGGCGCGTTATTGGTAATATAGGTTTTTTGCGCAGTCGGGCTAATCAGCACACGGCCATTTTCAATTTTGCTTGGAAAAACCAAGAGTTTTTGGTCTTTATCTTCTAAGCAGCGTCCAGTAGCAAGGCTGAAATGCTGTTTATAAATGGGTGATGCCACAACACGCTCACCCTGCAAGTCACCAATAATACCACGGGACATAACATAGGCTTGACTAAACGGATCTTGATTGCTCAGTGCATAAACCCGCTTTTCTTCACCGACACGGAATATCGCAATTTGCTGATTTTCAATCAGTGCGCCCACACCTGTATTTGGCGTAATATCTTCTAATGCACAAACATCAAACCAGTCTAAATCATTCATTTCTTTTAAAATTGTCATATTCTTCATCCTTTTTTAAACTTCTTTTAGTTCACCATCTTTCGTTTCCGCTTTAACGAGAAACCGAATAAGGATGTAAATCAAATAAAAGAAGTTTTAAATTCGTTATTCTCTTAAGCTTCAACCACTGGAATGCGTGACGAATCGCGTTCAGCTTCTGTTTTGGGTCTGATTTGACCGCGAACGGATGCAAACTGAATATGCGGATCATTTTGCTGTTCTGCTTTTGCATTCACGAAAGTCACAAAGCGTTTACGTACTTCAGGATCTTCTACAGCAGTACGCCATTCATCTTGATATGTACCCACAACATGGCTCATACGGCGTTCAAGTTCACCCGCTACGCCAAGCGAATCATTCACAATGACATCTTTCAGGTAATCTAAACCGCCTTCCATGTTGTCGCGCCATACAGAAGTACGCTGCAAACGGTCTGCTGTTTGAATGTAGAACATAAAGAAACGGTCAATGTATTTGATCAATGTTTGCGTATCTAAGTCAGAAGCCAATAATTCTGCATGACGCGGCTTCATACCGCCATTGCCGCATACATAAAGGTTCCAGCCCTTTTCTGTCGCAATCACGCCCACATCTTTACTTTGCGCCTCAGCACATTCACGGGTACAGCCCGACACAGCCATTTTCAGTTTGTGCGGTGAGCGAAGGCCTTTGTAGCGGTTCTCTAAATAAATCGCCAAGCCGACTGAATCGTCCACGCCATAACGGCACCAAGTACTGCCGACACAAGATTTCACCGTACGCAGTGATTTGCCGTAGGCATGGCCAGACTCAAACCCAGCAGCAATCAATTTTTCCCAGATTTCAGGCAGTTGATGCACTTGTGCACCAAACATATCAACACGCTGACCGCCTGTAAGTTTGGTATATAGACCATATTCTTTGGCAATTTGACCCACGGCAATTAATCCATCCGGAGTAACTTCACCGCCAGCCATACGAGGTACTACTGAATATGAACCATCTTTTTGAATATTGCCGAGGTAGTAGTCATTACTGTCTTGCAGGCCCGCATGGCTTGGTTTAAGTACAAAGTCATTCCAGCATGAAGCTAGAATATTGGCTGCCGTCGGTTTGCAGATATCACAGCCTAAACCATGGCCATGCTGCTGAATCAGGTCATCAAAAGTTTTGATCTCATTCACACGTACCAAGTGATACAACTCTTGGCGTGAATAAGCAAAGTGTTCACATAGATGGTTATTTACCGTTACCCCTTGACGCTGAAGCTCCGATTTAAGTACTTGAGTGACTAATGGCGCACAGCCGCCGCAGGCTGTTGCCGCTTTCGTGCATTTTTTCAATGCGCCTAAAGAGGTCGATCCGTCTGCAATGGCTGAGCAAATGTCTGCTTTAGAGACGTTGTTACATGAACAAATCGTTGCGCTGTCTGGCAGCAGATCGACACCGCTTCCGCCCGATTTACCTGCAGATTGTGCATAGCCAGGCATGATTAGGCTTTCTGGGCTTTCTGGAACTTCTAAGCCATTCAGCATCATTTGCAGCAGGTCATTGTATTCTTTAGCACAGCCCACCAATACTGCACCTAGCAGCTTAGTTTTCTCTGCATTCACGACAATTTTTTTATAAACCTGAGCTGCTTCATCTGCATAGAAATAGCTTAAAGAATTTGGTGTCATTGCATGCGCATCGCCTACAGATGCAACATCAACTCCCATCAGTTTCAGCTTGGTGCTCATATCTGCACCAGCGAAAAGCGTGCAGTTTTGTTCCATCACATGCTTTGCTGCAATACGTGCCATGTCATAGCCCGGCGCAACTAGGCCATAAATTTTATTTTGCCAAAGCGCACATTCACCAATGGCATAAATGTCAGGGTTTGAAGTTTGGCAATAATCGTTAATTACAATACCGCCACGCTCACCAATGGCTAAACCACTTTGGCGCGCTAATTCATCGCGTGGGCGGATACCTGCAGAGAATAAGATGATGTCGGTTTCCAGTTCAGAACCATCACCAAACTTCATTACATGCTTCGCATTTGCACCGTCTTCAATGCAAGATGTTGCTTTTTGCGTATGGACTTTAACACCTAGATTTTCAATTTTCGAGCGTAAAACTTTACCGCCTAGATCATCAATCTGAACTGCCATTAAGCGTGGTGCAAATTCAACAACATGGGTTTCTAAGTTTAGATCACGCAGCGCTTTTGCTGCTTCCAGACCCAATAAACCGCCGCCGATCACCACACCTGTTTTAGCATTCAAGCTTGCGGCACGGATGGCATCCAAGTCTTCAATGGTACGGTACACAAAACAGTTTTGACGTTCATTGCCTGGAATGGGCGGTACAAAAGCATATGAACCTGTAGCCAGTACTAATTTGTCATAAGAAAGAATATCACCGTGATTGGTTGTGACCGTTTTATTGCGCTGATCAATTTCAACTGCTTTGGTGCTCAGGCGCAAATCAATACCGTATGCATCGGCAAAGTCGCTGCGGCATAGGGTTAAATCTTTAGCCGATTTACCGCTGAAGTATTCAGTTAAATGCACACGGTCATAAGCTAAACGCGGCTCTTCAGCCAAAATGGTTAATTCAACATCATCACCTGCGTGTTCCAGTACAGATTCGATAAACTTGTGGCCTACCATGCCATGACCAATCATGATGATTTTCATATTCTTTCTCCGCAATATTTTCTTTTGCACAGCCTAAGCCTCTATACGCTTAGGCTGCTATTTGTATTAGTTTTGAGCTTCAGCTAAATTTCGTTCATTTACTGCTTGTTCAAATAAGCGCTGTTCTTTTTCTTTATGCTCTACAGAGAAGCGGATCATCAGCACACAGCTTGCAGCAATAACGACCAAACCGCCAAGCACCATTAGCGTGGTTTGAATATCTAACATGCCTTTAAGCAAGAAGCCTGCAGCCACCGCACCAACGTTGCCGCCTGCGCCGATAATGCCTGCCACGCCGCCTAAAGCATCACGGTCAATGAATGGCACCAAGGCATAGGTTGCGCCGCATGCCATGTGAGTGAACAGTGCAAAGACTGTCATGGCAAGAATGGCGAAGATTGGCGTGCTCATTTGCGAGAACAGTATTAAAAACAGTCCTTCTAGCAGAATCATCGCAAACAGAACTTTGGTACGGCCATCCAAGCCTTTGGTAGTCGCGACTTTGTCTGAAACAATGCCGCCGAGCGCGCGGGCAAACAGTGCCAATAGACCGAAGATCCCTGCTGCCATACCCGCTTCTTTTAATCCAAATTGGAAGTTGTCGACGTAATACAGCGCAATAATGTTGTGAATAAAGATTTCAATGCCGAAGCAAGCTGCATAAGCGCCAAATAAAATCCATACGCGATAGTTACGTGCAGCGTGCATGAGAATGGCTACACCGCCTTTTTTATCTGAACCGACTGCAACGCCTTGTTCACGCAGTTCTTTAAAGTTGCCTTGCGGGCAGTCTTGGGTAAATTTCCAATACAGCGCGCCTACGATCAGCATCATTACACCCGGTACAATCAGTGCAATGCGCCAGCCCATCGCTTGCTCTACTCCAAACATAACGAGTGTGCCAAGCAATAAAGGCATGAGGGCTTGAGTTGCACCGCCGCCGGCATTACCCCAGCCTGCTGTTGCCGCATTGGCTGTACCCACCACATTAGGCGCAAACATAATGCTAGTGTGGTATTGCGTGATGACAAAGCTTGCGCCGATCGCACCGATCAGCAAGCGGAAGAAAAGAAAAGATTCATAGCTATTCGCAGATGCAACCCCAAAGACCGGGATGCTGCCGACAATTAATAATGCTGTGTAGGTCTTACGCGGGCCATATTTATCACACAAAGGGCCGACAATCAGGCGGACTAAAATCGTGATTGCAACCGCGGCAATATTAATATTGGCAATTTGATCTTTAGTCAGGTGAAATTCGCCTGCAATCACTGGCATCAACGGCGCACAGGCAAACCATGCAAAGAAGCAAACAAAGAATGCGAGCCAACTCATGTGGAAGGCCCGCATTGCTGCTGAAGAAAAATTAAATAGACTTATTTTTGTGGCTTTTTTGGCATTTAAATTTGAAGACATAACCTTCTCCTGACTGAACTGAACGCATGAATTACTCGGTTATGTCGCTAACACATAACAGAGTCGATCAGAACGGACGTCGTTGGCCGTCTAACAAATTTTTAGAGTCTTCATTGACTCAACAAGTATTAAGCACGAGCCATGCCAAGTTTTTATTTTCGACTTCAATTCATCTTTACATTGCGGCTTTGAACGCCGACTTGTCAGAAATTAAGCGAATTAAGGTAAATAGATAGTCAATGTGCCTATAGAGATGCAGCTAAATGTTCAAGCGTGGTTCAGCCCTGCACAAGATCAGTGCATGGAAATGGTTCAATTTAAAAATGCGCACATAACTATGCTCAAACATAGAAGCAGATTTATATTTTGTATTGCCTTTAGATTTGGCATTTAATTTGCTTAGCAAACTCAATACGTATCTGTTTGGCTCTGTCTGAGTGTTTGCATGCCAAAACTAAAAATAGCCCTGATTGATGATGATCAAGAACGCGCTGAATTTATTCAAGCCTCATTAATTCAGCATGACTTTGATGTGGTCGCCAGTTTCATGATTAATCATTTAAATATGTCATATCTGCAAAATATTCATGCAGATGTGATTTTATTGGATATGGATCATCCACATCGCGATGTCATTGAAAGCTGTGTCAGCCAATTTGACTTACCGACTGTTCTATTTACTAAAAATTCGAGTCTCGAAATTATCCGAAGCGCGATTGATGCAGGTGTGACGGCTTATATTGTCGATGGCATTGACCCTGCACGTTTGAATAGCATTTTAGAAATTTCAATTGAACAATATAAAAAGCATAAAAAACTGCTGAATGATTTGGCTGAAACCAAGTGCAAATTGGCCGATCGAAAAGATATTGAAAAAGCCAAAGTGCTTTTAATACAAATGCATGGATTAACCGAAGATCAAGCATTTAATTTGCTGAGAAAAAATGCCATGAGTCACCGTATGACAATGGGTGAAATGGCGCGTCGGCTGCTTGATGCGCAAGCGTTGTTACAGTCTCAATTTAAGGAATAAACCATGCAAAAGCTTGAAAAAACAGATATTCAATTGGGCTATATTCCTTTACTCGACTGTGTTGCTTTGCTCTGGGCAGAACATCAAGGATATTTTGCTGAACAAGGGTTAAATGTCACACTGACTCAAGAACCATCTTGGGCAAGTTTACGCGACCGTCTAGCTTTTGGTTTTTTAGATGCTGCCCATTGCTTATCGGCCATGCTGCCTGCGTCTGTTACAGGTAAAGACCATCTCGGCATTCCCTTACAAACCTCTCTTACACTCAGTACTAATTGTGCTTATATTAGTTTGAGTCAAAAGCTGTGCTATGAATTAAATATCCATGCTTTGGATCTTCCAAAAAATTCAGCAGAGAAAATCGTATCTGCGGTAAAACAGAATCAAACGATTCAGTTGGCGCATGTTTTTCAGCATTCGATTCATCATTATATTCTAAGAGAATGGCTGGCACTTGCAGACACAGAAATTGCTCAAACGCAAACGTTTTCAACTTTACCACCGCCTTATATGGTCGAAGCAATATCAACGCAACGAATTGATGTATTCTGTGTCGGAGAGCCGTGGAATACGCAAGCTGAAATACAAGGCTATAGTCGTATTATCGTCAATAGTCAAGATATTATTGATCATATTCCAGATAAAGTTTTGGCTTTTACCCATGATTGGGCAGAAAAACATCCTAATACCTTAAACGCAATCAATCTTGCCATCCAAAAAGCCCAAAACGATCTGCTTCAACAAACGCATTTTTCTGAAATATTTTCTTTGTTAAAGCAATATCACATCATCCGTTTTGATTGTTCTGAGCAGATTCACGTCGAGGCTTTTCATCGGATCAAAAGAATCATTCAAAATTTTGGTAAGACCCAAGCGCCACAAACTTCAGATTTTGAATGGATGATTCAAAAAATGCAGCAATATGATCAATTGAATATTGAAGATGAAAAGGTTTTTGAAATAGCTCAGTCTTGTATTTATCAGGATGCTTTGGGCTGAAGTGATTGATATTCCATAAGACCCTATCATCTGAATAGTAGATCTTGTGTTACATCGACCATGAAACCTTGACTTAGTTATGCATCTGCATCGATGGCGCGCAGATCGATATTTTCTTCAACAAAGACTTCACGAATGCAATCCAGTATCTTTGGAATGTAATTACTATGATCCATATTGCGTACCGACAAAGAGATTGGACTATAGGCTTCCAAATCTAAGATTGGGATGTACATCAAATTTTTCATGCCAATATCACTAGCACTTTCAGGAATCAGGGAAATACCCTCTCCCGACGCTACTAAGCCCAAAGCCATATGAATTTCACGCACTTCGGTTAAATGTTTAGGTACAAGTCCTAACTCGGTAAAAATGGATTGGATAAGGGTAGAAAAATTCGGTTTAGGTGTTGTTGGATAGGCAAAAATTGGTTCATCTAAAATTTGAGAAAGATAAATGCCTTTGTCTTTAAATTCAGCCAAATGATGATTTTTATGAATAGCTAAACGTAGCGCTTCTTTTCTTAATAAAACACGTTTAATAGACGGATCTGTTAATCGCAGTCGTCCAAAACCAATATCGATTCGACCGGTTTTTAAGGCTTCAATCTGATCACGTGTGCCACATTCTATGAGTTCAACATGAATATCTGGGTTACGTTGTCGAAATAAATAAATAATTTGTGGCAATAATGCGTATAAAAGCGAACTGACATAACCAATACGGACAGTTTTATCGACGGCGTTAATTCGCTGTGCCATAGTTGCGGCCTGGGCGGTATGCGTCAATATCTGTACAGCATGCTCATAAAAGAACATACCTGCTTCTGTGGTTTTCACGGGTCTAGAACCACGCTCAAACAAGGTAATCCCCAGTTCTTCTTCAAGTTTTTGAATTTGGCGGCTCAAAGGTGGCTGAGCAATACATAATTTTTCTGCTGCCTTGGTAATACTTTGCTCTTCAACCACGGTGACAAAGTAACGTAAGTGCCTTAATTCCATTTATATACCTTTTAAGTATCTAAAAATACCAAAATCGCTCTAGTTAAAGATATTACATTAAATTAGGGTATATAAATAGTTGGATAGATAAGTAATACGCAAGATGTATAAGTCGATTGAAACCCTGCTCGTGGAAATCCCAACAATCCGTCCGCACAAGATGGCTGTTGCAACCATGCAAACGCAAACCCTTGTTTTGATTAAAATCACTACCGAAGATGGTTATATCGGTTGGGGTGAAGCGACGACGATTGGTGGTCTAGGCTATGGTGAAGAAAGCCCTGAAAGCATTCGTACCAATATTGAAACTTATTTTAGTCCTTTACTGAAAACCCTCACTGGTTTGAATGTTGCTCAAACCATGCAAGCCATTAAACGTAATATTAACGGCAATCGCTTTGCTAAATGTGCCATTCAAACGGCGCTACTCGATATTTTGGCGCAGCGTTTAAATTTGCCTTTAAGCGAGGTATTGGGCGGGCGCTTACGTGACAGCTTACCTGTTCTTTGGGTACTTGCGTCTGGCAATACAGAAAAAGACATTGCCGAAGCACAAAAAATGATTGCGGCAAAACGACATAATATTTTCAAACTTAAAATCGGTTCACGCCCCGTTGAAGCTGATGTTGAGCATGTATTAGCCATAAAAAAAGCGTTAGGTTCGGACATTTCTATTCGTGTGGATGTCAACCGTGCATGGTCTGAACTAGATGCCATTAAAGGCATTCAATTGTTACAAGATGGTGGTGTTGATCTGATTGAGCAGCCTTGCGCGATCGATAATATTGACGCGATGCGCCGTTTAACTCGTCGTTTTGATATAGCCATTATGGCAGATGAATCACTGATGGGCCCGCAAACGGCATATCAACTTGCGCGGCAGAATTCTGCTTCTGTTTTTGCAGTCAAAGTTGCACAGTCTGGCGGTTTAATCGAAGGCTGTGAGGTTTCTAAAATCGCCAAACTTGCGGGTATCGATTTATATGGTGGAACCATGCTTGAAGGCCCTGTGGGCACTATTGCATCGGCACATGCATTTTCTACATTTGACAATTTAGCTTATGGCACAGAGCTTTTTGGTCCATTGCTGCTAACTGAAGAAATTTTAAAAACCCCACTTCAATATCAAGATTTCGAACTCAAGATTCCGACCACAGCGGGTTTAGGGATTGAAATTGATGAAAACAAAATTGATGACTTACGTCGCAAATAACATTTAGCTAGGAGTGAGAAATGCTTTTCCAAGTACGCATGGATGTCAATATTCCATTAGATATGCCAGTCGAAAAAGCCAATGAAATTAAAGCTGTAGAAAAAGCTTATTCACAAGATCTACAACGTCAAGGCAAATGGCGTCATATCTGGCGCATCACTGGTCAATATTCAAATATCAGTATTTTTGATGTTGAAAGCAATGAAGAGCTACACAACATTTTACAAGGATTGCCCCTTTACCCGTATATGAATATTGAAGTTATGGCTTTAAATCGTCATCCCTCTTCTGTTCGTAGTGATGATAGCTGATGCGATTGGATTCCAATTGTGTAGCACATGATTGGAGTCCATTGATCTGCATTTTTAAGTTTGTAAATATTTGAAATAAAAGATTATCTGCCTTACATGACTGAAGTGGTTAGTCAGATAAATAGTTTTATCGTTCTTGATGAAGGATCGTAGCATGATTGATAAAAGTACCGCTTCCTTAACAGAAGCACTTTCTCAAATTAAGGATGGATCAACCATTATGATCGGCGGCTTCGGTACGGCTGGTCAGCCTGCTGAACTGATTGATGGATTGATAGAACTTGGCATCAAAGATCTCATCATCGTCAACAACAATGCAGGTAATGGTGACTATGGACTGGCTAAATTACTCAAAGCCGGTGCTGTCCGTAAGATGATCTGTTCTTTCCCTCGCCAATCTGACTCTTGGGTGTTCGATGAATTATATCGTGCAGGAAAGATAGAACTTGAGCTTGTACCACAAGGTAATTTGGCTTGCCGTATTCAGGCAGCTGGTATGGGTCTGGGTCCAATTTATACACCAACAGGTTTCGGTACATTGTTGGCAGAAGGCAAACCTACACTCAATTATGAAGGCAAAGATTTCGTTTTAGAAAATCCAATTAAAGCCGATTTTGCTTTAATCAAAGCACATCAAGGCGACCGCTGGGGCAACTTGGTCTACAACAAATCAGCGCGTAACTTTGGCCCCATTATGGCCATGGCGGCAGATGTGACAATTGCACAAGTCTCAGAAGTGGTTGAACTTGGTGCATTAGACCCAGAGCACATTATTACCCCTGGCATTTTTGTACAACATGTTGTGGCTGTTCAACCTGCACAGCTTGAGCAATCTGCATAAATCACGTGAGGAAAGAACCATGAGCTATACTAAATTAACCCGTGATCAAATTGCAGAACGTGTTGCACAGGATATTCCAGATGGTGCTTATGTCAATTTAGGCATTGGCTTACCCACTAAAATTTCAAATTATTTACCAACAGACAAAGATGTATTTCTACATTCAGAAAATGGACTTTTGGCTTTTGGTCCTCCTCCAGCTAAAGGCGAAGAAGACCCTGAGTTAATTAATGCAGGAAAAGAGTTTGTCACTATGCAAACGGGCGGCTGCTTTTTTCACCATGGTGACTCTTTTGCCATGATGCGTGGCGGTCATTTAGATATTGCAGTATTAGGCGCTTTTCAGGTTGCCCAAAATGGTGACTTGGCAAATTGGCATACTGGTGCGCCAGATGCAATTCCTGCTGTAGGTGGTGCAATGGATTTGGCTGTTGGGGCGAAAAAAGTCTTTATTACTACAGACCATGTGACAAAAAAAGGTGAACCGAAAATTGTCGCTGAATTGTCATACCCTGCGACAGGCCTGCAATGTGTCGATCGTATTTACACAGATTTGTGCGTCATTGATGTAACAGTTGAAGGCATGAAAGTGATTGAAAAAGTTGAGGGTCTGAGCTTTGACGAATTACAGTCAATGACCGGTGCAAAGCTGATAGATACGACAGCATAAAGCAAAAAGTCCCTCCTTGATTAAAGGAGGGATTTAGGGAGGATTAATATTCAAAAATTAACTTCCTGTAAATCCCTCCCAACCTCCCGTTAAAAGGGAGGAGCTGAGTTTTTAGGATTTATAAAATGAAAAATGCCTATATTATTGATGCAATCCGCACCCCTTTCGGTCGCTATGCGGGCGGTTTAGCAGCAGTACGTACCGACGACCTAGGTGCCTTACCTATTAAGGCACTGATGCAGCGAAATCCAAGTATTGCTTGGGAGTCTGTTGATGACGTGATTTATGGCTGTGCGAACCAAGCCGGTGAAGATAACCGTAATGTTGCACGAATGTCGTCGCTACTTGCAGGTGTACCTTTTCAAGTTCCTGCTACAACTGTAAACCGACTTTGTGGTTCATCACTTGATGCAATTGCGATGGCAGCCCGTGCAATTAAAGCAAATGAAGCAGACTTGATTATTGCTGGTGGTGTAGAAAGTATGTCCCGTGCGCCCTTTGTAATGGGTAAATCTGAAAGCGCTTATGGACGTAGTCAAAAGATTGAAGACACCACCATGGGCTGGCGTTTTATCAATCCAATACTCAAACAAATGTATGGCGTGGAAACCATGCCTCAAACCGCTGAAAATGTGGCAGAACAATTCAATATTAACCGTGAAGATCAAGATGCTTTTGCCTTAGAAAGTCAGCGCCGTACAGCCGCTGCACAAGCCAATGGTTTTTTTGAGAAAGAAATCATCCCTGTCGTCATTCCACAGCGTAAAGGCGACCCACTGATAGTTGATACAGATGAGCATCCACGCGGATCGACGACAGCAGAAGGTTTGGCAAAACTCAAACCTGTGGTGAAAGCAGATGGGACGGTAACAGCGGGCAATGCTTCAGGGATCAATGATGGTGCGGCTGCACTACTGATTGCTTCAGATGATGCTGTTAACAGATTTAAGTTAAAGCCACGAGCCAAAATTATTGCAGCAACGGTGGTGGGTGTTGAACCCAAAATCATGGGTTTTGGTCCTGCGCCTGCCATCAAAAAGCTGTTAGCTCAAACAGGTCTAAGCCTTGAACAAATGGATGTGATCGAGCTGAATGAAGCTTTTGCGGCTCAAGCCTTAGCGGTTACCCGTGAATTAGGTTTAGAAGATGGTGCTAAACATGTTAATCCAAACGGTGGCGCTATTGCTTTGGGTCATCCTTTAGGTGCATCTGGAGCCCGTTTAGTTATGACTGCGTTAAATCAGCTTGAGGAAATTTCAGGTCAATATGCCCTCTGTTCGATGTGCATTGGTGTCGGTCAAGGCATCGCTTTGATTATTGAACGTGTTTAATCCTCAATAAAAGTCCTCCTTCTGATAGGGGGATTTAGGAGATTTATAAAATTAAGGATTCAAAATATGCCTACATTTATATCCAATGATGCAACGATTAATTACGCAACTTTTGGTGATACCAACAAACCTGCGATTGTCTTTTCTAACTCTTTAGGCACAAAGTTCAGCATGTGGCAGCCTCAGATAGAGTCGCTGCAGCAGGATTATTTTGTCATTTGTTATGATACACGTGGTCATGGTGCATCTTCTGCCCCTCAAGGGCCTTATAGCCTTGATCAATTGGGTACAGATGTCATCCATTTATTGGATCATTTAAATATTCAACAGGCCACATTTTGTGGAATATCGATGGGTGGTTTAACAGGTCAATGGCTTGCAATACATCATCCTGAACGCTTTAACCATGTCATTGTATGCAATACCGCTGCAAAAATTGGGCAAGAATCAGCTTGGAATGAACGTGCACAGTTAGTCCGTCAACAAGGTCTGAAACCAATTGCAGAAACGGCAGCATCACGATGGTTTACAGAACCCTTTATCCAAAGTAACACGGCAACTGTACAATCTTTGAGTAACGACCTCGGAGCTGGCAGCCCAGAAGGTTATGCAAGTTGTTGTGAAGCTTTGGCTAAAGCGGATTTACGCAATGAAATCTCGTCTATTCACGTACCTGTATTAATTATTGCAGGTCAACAAGACCCTGTAACTACAGTTGCAGATGGTCAATTCATGCAAGAACGCATTGCAAATAGCCAATTATTTGAAATTAATGCATCGCATATTTCAAACATCGAACAGCCAGATGCATTTAATCAGGCTTTGCAGAATTTTATACAGCAATAATAAGCAGCTGAACAAATTCAATGTAATGTTATTAAAATAGAGCCTTGCCATTGTGCAGGGCTTTATTTCGTTTAAAGGCTTTGATTTAATGTCCGTTCTTAAAATAAATGGACAATTAGAAGAATGATTCATCTATATAAAAAACGGATCAATATTGCTTTCTAGTTTAATCATTGGCTTTAGTTCTACGATTTCTAATGCAGATGTTACAACTCAGCGTATTAAGGATATAAAGACTTATACTCTCGCCAATGGAGGTGGTATCGAGATCTTTCTGTGCAATTAGTAGACTTGAAAAATAGGCATATAAATGCTTATTGCCTGCAGCATTGCGGAAATTGGTTTGTGGATTCCAGAATTTTAAAGTTATAGCTTAAAGAAAAAATATCAAGGCGCAAAAGTATGGACATCTCTTTCATACGAAAAAATAAAGACCGTATTGCAGGCCCAAACTTTAATGAATAATTATACTTTATCTAGAAAATTAACATTAAAAGCACTCCGTAAATGAATATTGATATTGAAAAAGACCGAAGTATTGGAGTCCTTCGGTCTAAACTTTTAACTCCACTCATTCCACATAGGCGTTTAAGTCCATATATTGAAGAATAGTTTGAAGAATAATCCCATGAAATTTTAAGCTGCAGGATGATTGAGTTGATCAATGATGCCTTGTGCAGCCAATTCATTTAATTCAGCTTCAGTTTTAAATTGAGACAAAATTTCGATTGTGTGCTGCCCTAACTGCGGCGGTGCATGACGGTATTCTACAGGCGTATCAGATAATTTCATCGGTGATCCAATCACTTTAAAATCATGATTTAAAGCATGTGGAATATTCACAACCATTTGACGATGTTGAATTTGCGGTTCATTTAATGCGTCTTCTACAGAGTTGATTACACCCACTGGCACTTTTACCGCATGAATCGCATCAACCCAAACTTGAGCATCTTGAGTGAGAAAATAAGCACTCAATAATGGAATTAATTCTTCACGGTGCTTCACTCGATCTTGATTACGTAAATAGTTTGGTTGATCTAACAGTTCTGTATAGCCAATCGCAATACACAAATCTTTAAATTGCTTATCATTACCACAGGCAATAATAAATTCCTTATCTTTGGCTTTAAAGGTTTGATACGGCACAATATTCGGGTGATTATTTCCCATACGCTTGGGTGCTTTACCCGAGGTCAAATAGTTCATACCTTGATTGGCCAAAGCCGCCACCTGTACATCGAGTAATGACATATCAATATATTGGCCACGTCCAGTATGTTGCCGTGCTAACAATGCCGCCTGAATTGCAATCGTTGAGTACAGTCCGGTCTGAATGTCGACCACAGCGACTCCCACCTTTTGTGCGCCACCACCGATTACATCATCAGATTCACCAGTAATACTCATCAAACCGGAAATACCTTGAATAATAAAGTCATAGCCTGGTTCTTCCGCACGTGGACCATCCTGACCAAAACCTGTAATTGAGCAATATACGATATTTGGATTTAGCGTACTGAGAGATGCATAATCCAAACCATATTTGGCAAGTGAACCTGCTTTGTAGTTTTCAATCACGACATCTGCAGTTTGGGCAATTTCACGGACTAGGGCTTGCCCTTCTTCACTGGCGATATCAATGGCTACAGAATATTTATTGCGGTTCGCACATTGGTAATAACCTGATTCTTTCGTCGCTTGACCTTGCTGATTTGGCATCCAGGGTGGTCCCCACATGCGGGTATCATCCCCGACTTTAGGACGCTCAATTTTGATTACCTCTGCACCTAAATCAGCCAATATTTGACCGCACCAAGGACCTGCCAAAACACGGCTTAAGTCCAATACACGAATTCCTTTTAATGCACCCATAGTTCACTCCAGATGTGCCATAGTATTGAGCTATGGCACAGATATTTTTAATTATTTTACTGTTGCAGTTTTTGCAGATGCTTTTTGTTCTGCATCATCAACATATGTTTCTACACTTGCCAGTTTTTCTTTTTCCGCATCTGAAGAAAGTGATGCTTGCTGTGGGTCATATTGGCGTTCACGGATGAACAAGCCCGGAATAACACCTGCAATAAAGTAAGCAGCACCCATTACAATAAAGGCCATGGTGAATGATCCGCCAGCGGCAATCATACCAATGGTTGCTGGTGCTATGGCTGCGCCTAAACGTCCCATATTGTAAGCACCGCCAATAGCCGTACCGCGTACATCCGTCGAGAAGCTTTCTGCCATATAAGTTGCATTTACACCGTATGGAATACCGTATAAGAAACCGAAAGTTACGAGTAAATAGGCGATGTTGGTTGGTGTGTTATAGAAAATGATGATCGGTAAGAATGCTGCCGTAGCTACCGTACCAAACACAAAGGTAATACGACGTCCGAACTTGTCAGCGGCATAGCCTGCTAAAATTTTACCCAGAATCATGGCGGTATATGCGCCTACCATATAGCCTGTCATGGCTTTAAAGTTCATGCTGAGTTCGGTTTCTAGATACGTTGGCATCCAGTTGTTGACACCGTAGTAACCGAATTGTAGAAATGCAGCGGTCGACATCCAAAAGAAGAACATTTTACGATGATTGGTATGCCCAAAAATACGTTTATAAATACTTTCAGAAGGTGCATTTTGATTGACTGCAGCATGTTGCTGTACAGGTTCAAGTTTTAATTCACGGCGTTTTAGCTGCTCAATTTTTGCTTCCTGCCAAGATTTTGGTTCAGGAACAAAACGCATAAAGATCAGGGCAAAAGCAGCAGGAATAATGGTGACATAAAATAGCATGCGCCAGCCGTGATCTGGAATAATGGCACCCGCCATCAGCGTTGCAACGATATACCCCACAGTTTGACCCGTTTGCAAAGTCCCAAGTACTGTTGTGCGGTATTTGGTTGGTACATATTCTGCCATCAGCGTATTACACGCCATATAAAGTGAGCCCAGACCAAATGCGCCAATAAAACGTAAAATTAAAAATTGTTCATAGCTTTGGGTAAAGCCTAAAATACAGGTCATGATTGAGAAAAATACGACCGACCAAGCAATAGTTTTCACACGGCCAAATTTATCGCACGCCCATCCACCCGAAATACCACCCAGCGCCATCCCTGCTAAAGAAGAACTACCGAGCATTCCGGCTTGAAATGTACTTAAACCAAATTCAGCCTTTAAACTGGTCAGGCTGAATGACAGCAACATGATGTCTACACCATCAATCACCAAGGAAATAAAGGCAAAAATAAAAGCCATTTTCCAAGTGTTGCTTGTAATACGATGCATCGTGCCCACGTTAGAAGGCAATTTGAGCGTTCCTGCTCCGTTTTGCATTTCGTTATTCATTTCCTTGTTCCTCATTTTCCCAAATGAGTCATCGGCATTCCTATGTCTGCACATTTGCCTTTTTTATTCTTTTTATTTCATCACTGCTCAGGCTATTGCACAGAGTTACAAGAGTGTTTCACGATGAATCCTTTATTGATTAAGTTTATTTTTGCATAAAAAGTCTCTAAGGCACTCTATGCAGAGCACCTTATCGATATATAATTCAATTAGTTACTAAAAGCCGCGATGCCTGTTTGCGCACGACCTAAGATCAGTGCATGTACATCATGCGTTCCTTCATACGTGTTGACGACTTCGAGATTGACCAGATGGCGGGCAACACCAAACTCATCAGAAATGCCGTTACCACCCATCATGTCACGCGCAACACGGGCAATATCTAAAGCCTTGCCACAGTTGTTACGTTTAATGAGTGATGTGCCTTCTACAGCAGCAATGCCTTCATCTTTCATACGTCCAAATCGAAGCGCAGCTTGTAGACCCAAGGCAATCTCAGTTTGCATATCTGCCAGTTTCTTTTGAATCAGCTGATTCGCAGCTAAAGGTCGGCCAAACTGTTTACGGTCCATAGTATATCGGTGCGCTGTATGCCAGCAGAATTCTGCGGCGCCCATTGCGCCCCAAGCGATACCATAACGAGCACTATTTAGACAGGTAAATGGACCTTTTAAACCACGTACTTCTGGAAAAGCATTCTCTTCAGGGACAAAGACATTGTCCATCACAATTTCACCGGTAATCGATGCACGTAAGCCAACTTTACCGTGAATTGCTGGAGCAGATAGACCGTCCCAGCCTTTTTCCAAAATAAAACCGCGAATGTCACCCACATTACCTTCAGGCGATACTTCTTTCGCCCAAACAACAAACACGTCGGCAATTGGGCTGTTGGTAATCCACATTTTTGCACCCGTGAGACGATAGCCACCTTCGACCTTTTTTGCACGAGTAATCATGCTACCTGGGTCAGAGCCATGATCTGGTTCAGTTAAACCAAAACAGCCAATGTATTCGCCTGTTGCCAGCTTTGGTAGGTATTTCTGTTTTTGCGCTTCAGAGCCAAATTCATTAATTGGCACCATCACCAAAGAACTTTGAACGCTGGCCATTGAACGGTAGCCAGAATCAACATATTCAATTTCACGTGCAACGAGACCATAACTAACATAGTTTAGACCTGCGCCGCCGTATTGCTCTGGAATCGTTGGGCCAAGTAAGCCAAGTTCGCCCATTTCTCGGAAAATAGATGCATCGGTTTTTTCATGGCGGAATTGTTCGAGTACACGTGGCTGTAAACGCTCTTGACAGTATGCATGCGCAGTATCGCGAATCATGCGTTCTTCTTCAGTTAATTGCTGTTCCAAAAGAAACGGATCTTGCCAGTTAAATTGTACTTTTGGTTTTTTTACATTGACCATTTGATTCATCGCATCCTCTGCTTTTTCGGGCTTTCTTTGTTTTATTCGATGCTATGTGTGAAAAGTGATTCATTCAAACGATTAATTTGCATGTAGATATGCGCCTTTCGCATACCTGAGCTTTGTTCACAGCGTGTTAAGCACTTTAGCCACTGATTTGAACTGCGGATTGCTTTATTTATAGACTATAGTGGTATATGAAAATCATTCTTATATGCCATTTTGTGATACCTCTCGATAAAAAGGACTTTATCTATGCGGCGTAATATTCCATCATTGCAAAGCTTAATTTGCTTTGAATCTGCTGCAAAACACGCAAGTTATACGCATGCTTCTCAAGAGTTATTTATTACTCAAAGTGCTGTGTCACGCCAAATTCAACAGCTAGAAGAATATCTAGGTGTCACGCTATTTAGCCGAACACGTCACGGTGTCGATCTCACAGAAGCAGGCAAGCAATATGCAAAAAGTATTAAACCCTTTTTGCAAGGCATCGAAAAAAGCACCTCAGATATCATGACGCACAAAGGCTTAGGCGGTACTTTAAAGCTGGGCGTTGTGCCAACCTTTGCCACACGTTGGCTGTTGCCAAAATTACATAAATTAAATGCACAGCATCCTGAAATTACCGTGCATTTAGAAACCAGTACCAAACCTTTTTTATTTAATGAAAATGTCTTTGACGCAGCTATTTTTGCAGGAACGCAACAGCAAATTGAGCATTGGCCCGGCATTCAAGCGCATTATTTAATGGATGAAGAAGTGGTTCCCGTTTGTTCACCCAAATTGATTGAAAACAACTTTCCACTTGCGGAAATGACAGATGATCACAGTTTTAATTTAAGCGATGATGAATTGCTTCAATTGCCCTTATTACAGCAAACCACCCGTCCAAGTATCTGGCAAGAATGGTTTCAAGCCCATCAGCTTCAGCATCCCAAACCATTTGATGGTCAGCGACATGAACTATTTTCTATGCTTTCTGTGGCAGCCAGTCATGGCATGGGTATGGCTCTCATTCCACAAATGCTGATTGAAGCAGAACTGAGAAAAAAAGAATTGGTGATTGCATCAAATAAAAAATTGCACGGTAGCCGAAAATATTATTTAGTCCACTCGAGCCAAGACAGTTCACCACAAATACAAAAATTTGTCGATTGGGTGCTACAAGAATTGCACCTGATTAGTTGAAGTAATCGCTATATTTTGAGTACAGTAAATTCGCTGAATTATTCGTTCAATACATGCAACCGTACGCAGTGGACTCATCAATTAAAATATAAGGCTAAATATCTATGCAAAAAGTTGTGGTGTTTTCAGGTGCTGGCATGAGCGCAGAAAGCGGCATCAATACCTTCCGTGACAGTGATGGTCTTTGGGAGCAGCATCGTATTGAAGATGTGGCCACACCTGAAGCTTGGGCACGTGACCCTGCTTTAGTACAGCGTTTTTATAATGAACGCCGTAAACATATTTTAGCCGCAGAGCCAAATACAGCGCATAAATTGATTGCTGAACTCGATGATTTTTTTGATGTTCAAGTCATTACACAAAATATTGATGACTTACACGAACGTGCAGGCAGTCAAAATGTGCTGCATTTGCATGGTAATATTCGCTACGCTAAAAGCTCTGGCCCTCAGGCTCCACACCCAGAAGAACTATTTAAAGTAGAAGGTTCAGATTTAAACTTAGACACCGACAAATGCCCTGAAGGATATCCTTTACGGCCACATGTAGTCTGGTTTGGCGAAGCAGTTCCTGCCTATGAAGATGCCAGTATAAGTGTACAAACAGCAGATATTTTTATTGTGATTGGCACAAGTCTAGCTGTCTACCCTGTGGCTGGATTGATTCACCAAATTCGACCGAGCTGCCGTGCATTTTATATTGACCCGAAAGCAGATTATCAGCGTGTACCTGAGCAATATGAACTGATTAAAGCAGGTGCCAGCGAAGGCATGAAAAAGCTATTTGAGCAATTAGTTGCGCCATAAAAGTACATTTTGGCATTGTTCTAGATCCAAAAAATCATTTTGCCTGCTACCTTGGCAGGCTTTTTCAAATATTTAGTCCATTCAACTTTATCAATTGCAGTTAAATCACGGCATACAGGCCTTTGGCATTCTAATTGCTTAACAGTATTACGTTTTATTAAAAAAGTAATATTGGGGCTTGGTCAGTATGGGTTATGTCGCAAGAGAGCTCAGTCCGAAAAGCAAGCTATTGCTCGGCTTCGGATCATTTTTAATTCCTGTGCTTATTTGGTGTGCAGTGAGTTATTTGCCATTTTTATGGCATCCACAGGTGCAAATTACTCAGTCTGGCAGTGTGCCGTATTTGCAAGTCGATAGCCGTGTAGACAAAGCGGTGTTTTATGCCGAAGCGCAATCTGCGGTCAATGCAGGTTTAGCACCACCTCAAGGTAAACTGGTCAATCCAATCTATTTACCTGCACCGCACGAAGTAGCAAAAGCATTAGTTACGGCTTTTATAACTCCACCTGCCCAACCTGATGCCCCATGGTTTCATCAAAGCTTATGGCACAGTATTAAAATTGTGTTCAGCGCTTTTTTTATTGCCTCTCTCATCGGTATTCCGCTAGGTATTCTTTGCGGTTTTTCTCAAAAAATATCACAACTGACCGAACCCTTTGTTGAGTTTTTCCGCTACTTGCCCGCTCCTGCTTTTGGTGCATTAGCCGTTGCGATTTTAGGCATTAATGATGCACCTAAAATCGCCATTATCGTGATTGGTACGCTGTTTCAGCAAATTCTGATTATTGCCAATACCACACGGATGGTTGACCGAGGCCTGATTGAAGCAGGTTTTACGCTAGGTACCAATAAATTAAAAAGCTTATTTCATGTGGTTATTCCAGCGGCACTACCAGATATTTACCGCGACTTGCGTGTCTTGCTCGGCTGGGCTTGGACCTATCTGATCGTATCTGAACTGATTGGCACAACATCTGGGATTACGTGGTTTATTACTCAACAAGCGCGTTACCAAAACTTTGACAATGTTTATGCCGCTATCCTCATCATTGGGGTGATTGGCTTGGTGTGCGATGTGGTGCTAATGAAACTCGGTCAAGGTCTATTTAAATGGAAAGCAGGAGCAAAATAATGAACAGCACAGAATTTAATGCCAGCACTTATTTCGATGCAATTTATGCACGCCCTGTCATTTTAGAAGCAAAAAAACTTACACAAAGTTTTAAGCACGGCAAAATTGAACGCACTATTTTAAATCAGTTGGATTTAAAGATTCATAAACGTGAATTTATCTGCGTGATTGGCCCATCGGGTTGCGGTAAATCGACCTTTAGCCGAATTGTGGCTGGACTTGACCCTTACAGTAGCGGTGAATTGCTGGTCGATGGCCAAGCCATTGAAGGCCCAAGCCCTGAGCGTGGCATGGTGTTTCAAGGCTACACGCTTTTTCCATGGAAAACGGTCAAAGAAAATGTGATGTTTGGCCCTTTAATGAAAGGTGCCAGCAATGCCTCGGCTGAATCCAGCGCCCGCGAATGGATTGATATTATTGGTCTAGAAAAATACCAAGATCAGTACCCGCATCAGCTGTCTGGCGGAATGAAACAGCGCGTTGCTATTGCCCGCGCACTGGTCAATGAACCCAAAATATTATTGATGGATGAGCCGTTTGGCGCGCTTGACCCGCATACCCGTCAAAAAATGCAAAAACATTTAATGGATCTTTGGCAAAACATTGATATCACCATCATTTTTGTGACCCACGACATGGATGAAGCCATTTTATTGGCGGATCGTATTGTGGCGCTCAAAGCCAATCCTGGTGAAATTAAAGAAATAATCGAGGTCGATTTACCACGTCCTCGTAATCCTGAACTCATGCTGAGTCCTGAATTTAAACAACTGCGCGAACGGGTGGATTTCTTGGTACATGCGCAGGAAGACGAGCTCGACCCAGCGATGGAAAACCTACCGAAAATTCCACGTATGACTCAAGTCAGTACGCAAAAATAACTGGATTAATCCCTCTTCATCTTTAGGACGGCCTAAATGATTTACTACAGCGTTGGACGGCCAACATTATAGGAATTGAAGATGAATGAATCTTATGTTTTGCCACTTGTTGATATTTCAAAAATGCAAAGTACGGTACTGTCAGAACGCTTAGAAGTAGCCTCTGCATTGGATCAAGCCTGTAAAGATGTTGGTTTTCTATATTTAAAGGGTGATCAGTTCAATTTTGATTTTGCGACATCACTGATTCAGGTGGCAAAGCGTTATTTTCAACAAGATACCGCAAGTAAAATGCAACACTATATTGGACTGTCGAAAAATCATAGTGGCTATGTGCCAATTGGTGAAGAACAATTTGCAGGCAACAGCTACGACTTAAAAGAAGCCTATGACGTCAATTATGATTACCACGGCGAAACTACGGCATTTCCATTGCTTGGCCCTACGTTATGGCGAGATGATGCCACATTTAAAAGTTCCGTCAGTGATTATTATTGCCATTTAAGCAGTATTAGCGAGCAGATTTTTCAGGCCTTTGCTTTAGCATTGAATGTAGATGAGCATTTTTTTGATCGCAAAATTACCCATCCGACCAGCCAATTGCGTCTAATCCATTATCCCTATAACCCTGAAGTGAAAGATGCTGAAGGCATTGGCGCACATACAGACTATGAGTGTTTTACACTGCTCTTGCCGACTGCACCGGGTTTACAAGTATTAAATAAACAAGGTGAATGGATGGATATTCCATTGATTGAAAATACCTTGGTGATGAATATTGGCGACATGATGGAAATTTTGTCGAATGGCAAATATTTGGCCACCAAGCACCGTGTTAAAAAAGTCTCTGAAGAGCGCTACTCTTTTCCTCTGTTCTGTGCCTGTAATTACGACACGATCATTGAGCCAGTACATTCTACTGACGCACCCAAATATCAACCCTTAATTGGTGGCGAACATTTATTTAATCAACCCGCGCAAACCTTTAGTTATCTCAAAAAACGTATCGCTTCAGGAGATCTGAGTCTAAGAAATGCTGTGCCTTTGTCATCATTTGGTATGGATGAAAATACAGAAGTACAAGGAGCAAGCGCATGAATCTATTTCAGGCTTTAGCAAAGCTTCCAGCAAGCCAAGAGGTTTCAGGTCCTATTCCAGACTATTTATATGGTGCTTTTCGCCGAAAAAGTATCAGTTTTTCGAATGGATTAACGGATGAAAAAACCATTGTGTATTGGTTTCAGTCACGTAGTTTCACCATCGATCTACGTTTAAAAAGCCGTGAAAATACGCCAGTGAATGAACGTCAAGGCTGGATTGGCAACACTCTTTGGGATGCTGAACAGCAATTATTGTCTTGGGACGTTAAAGCACACTCAAATTATCAAAATCATGTGCAATGGCCAGAACCTGCAAAACTACATGCGATTGGCAACTGTATTTTAGAATTCTCTCCAAGCAATGCGTATGTCGAAGACTGGCGTCAACAAGTGCATGAAGGGCTATTTTTAGGCCTGCGCTTGAAGTCAGCTTTAGATGTAGAAAGCCATCAGCCATTGCAGATGGATGGCGGTTTAATTATTTGTGATAAGCATGTGGCCTTCGCACTGAGCCGTTTACCTACAGATCAGCACACAGTTGCCAGCATCGATATATCATCTGCGCCTACTATGTATGAAACGTTGATTGAAAGCTTTGAAGTGTCCATCGCTGTAGATGGTCTGCATAAGTACTATACAACGACTTCCTCTCAGCAAGATCAATCACTTAATTTTGATCATTTTGAATTTATTGATGAAACACATTTAAAGCAAAACCTAATTATTAACGGTCTAGCAATACAGCTGATATTTGAGGTGGATATTTATGTTCCGCATTTTGCATTTCAGCATCGCACTGATACCACGACAGAAAGTACAGATTGGTTGCAAAATGAAAAACAGCACCTCTTGTACCATGCCGTAGAATGTCTATAGGAAATCAATGTCGTTTATATATTTGCTCATCGCAATCATTGCTGAAGTGATTGCTACATCCGCCTTAAAAGCCAGTAATGGCTTTACCGAACTAGTACCGATTATTTTTACCGTATTGGGCTATTCCATTGCGCTCTTCTTTTTAGGTTTGACCTTTAAATCGATTCCTATGGGATTGGCCTACGCCATGTGGTCCGCTGCAGGCATTGTGCTTATTTCATGCGTGGGCTGGATTGTGTTTAAACAAAATTTAGACCTGCCTGCCATGATTGGTTTGGCCTTTATTTTATTGGGTATTGTGATTATTAATGTTTTTTCTAAAAGCACAGAGCTTTGAAATGTCAGTTTTAAAATGAAGTTTTTAAATAATATCTCTGAAATTTTAAAGACTTAAATTGCTATAGATAAAAATGCTCTAGCTTACTGTTGCACACTAGAGCATACGTTTCGAATGAAGCAACTGTGATCAGTCTGCTACTATAAAATGCCTTTCACTAGAAAAAAGCATCCAACAATACATAACAGCACAGCAAAACATTTTTTCAGTACTGCTGGTGAAAGCGCATGCGCAGTTTTCGCGCCATATTTAGCCGTAAAGAAACTCATCACACTAATGCCCAAAAAGGCATAGATATGAATAAAGCCAATGGTATTTGGAATTTCAACATGCTGCTGCATGCCGAAGAACATAAAACCTAATGCGCCAGCAATGGCAATGGGTAAACCGCAAGCGGCAGACGTCCCGACCGCTTTTTGCATCACCACGCCATTTGCCGTTAAATACGGCACCGTAATACTGCCGCCGCCAATCCCGAAGATGGCCGATGCAACGCCGATACCCGAACCTGCTGCAATTTGCTTAGCTGTAGATGGCAGTGTTTTGTTTGGATCGACTGGCTTTTTTGCTCCCATAAACATGGTATAAGCCACCCAAAGTAAAAACACACCGACAATCATTTGCAGATGCAAACCTGACAGCCAGCCTGCAATCCCAGCACCAGCAAAACAGCCAATCGCCATTGGCGGAGCTAAATTTTTAAATACAGGCCAAATCACAGCGCCATTCTTATTGTGCGCCATCAAGGAGCTGATCGACGTCACCACAATCGTAGCCAAAGATGTACCAAGCGCCAAATGCATAATCACATCGGGGCTATAGCCCATTTGGCTAAAAACAATATAGAGCAATGGCACAATGATAGTACCGCCACCAACGCCAAACAGCCCTGCAGCAAAACCAGCAAATGCGCCAATAATTAAGAAAGTAATGAGTTCCACGAAATAGATACTTTTAAAGAGATGTATTGAAGAAGTTGACTGGTTTAAGCCAACTCCACTTGACCCACAGCATGATAAGCGCGGTTGAAATATACCAAGCTTTCCTCCTGCTGACTTTGCTTGATTGCAACCACACGGCACATAAACACACTGTGCGTACCCACTTCTTGAATCTGTTCAATCTGACAGTCAAAACTGACCAAAGCATCTTTTAATATTGGTGAACCTGTTTCTAATACAGTCCAAGAGCCCAATTTAAACCGCTCTTCAGAGTTTAATTTGCTTGAAGCAAAAGCATTGGAAATTTGTTCATGCTGTGCGCCCAAAACATTGACAGACAGAACTTTATTTTCAAGAAAATGCGCATGAGAACGAGATGATTGATTCATACAAACCAGCAAAGTTGGCGGTGTATCTGTCACACTGCATACTGCTGATGCTGTAAATCCATGCATGCCTGCTTCACCCTCAGTCGTAATCACGTTGACTGCAGTCGTCAATAAAGACATTGCATTTCTAAAATCAGTTGCTTCAATCATCTCTTCAATCTCAATGGTCTATATGGCTTTTCTCTTTCTCAGGTTTGGGCAATAGCAAATTTAATTTCCTTATTGCCCGTACATGAAACCGAGTCAGCTCAAATTTATGCAGTCAATTCTTGGCGAACAATGGCAGCGCCTGCGCTTAGCGCATTTAGTTTGCCTTGCGCCACTTGGCGAGGTAAAGGCGCCATCCCGCAGTTTGTTGAAGGATATAACTTATCTGCATCTACAAACTGAAGTGCTTTGCGTAATGTATTGGCTACTTCTTCTGCTGTTTCAACTTGATTGGTTGCTACATCAATTGCGCCAACCATGACTTTTTTGCCGCGGATGAGTTCAATCAAATCCATAGGTACACGAGAGTTTTGGCATTCTAGCGAGATGATATCGAGCTTCGATTGCTGTAGTTTCGGGAATGATTCTTCGTATTGGCGCCATTCATTACCTAAAGTTTGTTTCCAATCAGTATTGGCTTTAATACCGTAACCATAGCAAATGTGAACTGCTGTTTCGCATTTCAAACCTTCAAGCGCACGCTCTAAGGTCGCAATACCCCAGTCATTGACTTCATCAAAAAATACGTTAAACGCAGGCTCATCAAATTGAATAATATCCACGCCTGCCGCTTCAAGCTCTAACGCTTCTTGATTCAGGATTTTAGCAAATTCCCAAGCCAATTTTTCACGGCTCTTGTAATGACCATCATACAAAGTATCAATCATCGTCATCGGGCCTGGCAAAGCCCATTTGATCGGCTGATTGGTTTGGCTGCGTAAGAATTTTGCATCATCAACAAACACTGCTTTCTTACGAGATACTTCACCGACCACAGACGGTACACTTGCATCATAACGATTACGAATACGCATCGTTTCACGCTTTTCGAAATCTACACCTTCAAGATGTTCAATAAATGTGGTTACAAAATGCTGACGGGTTTGTTCGCCATCGCTGACAATATCAATGCCTGCATGGATTTGTTCATGCAAAGATAATTTCAACGCATCACGCTTTGCATCTAATAATTCTTCGCCTTCAAGTTTCCATGCTGACCACAATTTTTCAGGTTCAGCCAGCCAAGACGGTTTAGGTAAGCTGCCAGCAGTTGAAGTTGGGAGTAAAATGGCCATATTCGATCTTCTATCTCTATTTTCTTTAAAACGAGTGTTTTAACTCACCCGTGTTTCATCTATTTGCGTGATTTAAAATTAAGCTGCGTCTGCATTTTCAATACTAAAATTAGCCGCCCACTCATTCAGAATGTCTTTATATGGCTGGATAAAGTTCTCTTCCGTCCATTTGCCCTGTTTAACCGCCAACTGACCACGTTCAACACGGTCATACACAATACGGGTTAATGAATAATCACCGAAGCTTAAGCTTGGTTGATACACTAAACCTGCTGTCGCATTGGTATTGTAAATTTCAGGACGGTAGATTTTTTGGAAGCTTTCCATGGTGCTGATCGCGCTGATCAGTTCGAAATCTGTATAGTCGCTCAGCAAGTTATTTGCTGAATAGAATGCCAATGGTGCAGTCGCATTTTCAGGTTTGAAGTAACGAACGCTTAAGCCCATTTTTGCAAAATAATCATCTGTACGGGAGTGATCATCATTGGTGTATTCCACACCTAAGATCGGATGCACATTTGCAGTACGGTAATAGGTTTTTGTCGTTGAAACACTTAAACAGATGACAGGTTGTTTTTTAAATTCAGCTTTGAATACGTCAGAATTGATCAAGTGTTGATATAGCTTGCCGTGTAAATCACCAAAATCTTCAGGTTTTTCATTGAACTTACAGCCGAGTGCTGGTAATACCACACTGAAGTCATAGTCACGTACATACGATGAAAAACTGTTGCCAATCATGCCTTCAATGCGTTCATTGGTTTTATGGTCGATGATGGTGCTTTTTAAAGTTTCAATAAACGGGAAAGTTTGACCATTGCCTTCCACATCGAGTTCAGCCGAAATGATGTCAATTTCAAGTGAATAACGATCTGCATTTGGGTTGTCACAAGTAGCTAAACTATTGAAACGGTTATTAATCATTGCCAAAGTACGGCGCAGATTCTCTTCACGGTGTTCACCACGTGCCAAATTGGCAAAGTTCGTTGTTAAACGTGTATTGTCAGCTGGTTTATAGTTTTCATCAAAGCGGATACGTTTGATTGAACATGCAAATTTATGACTCATGGAGATTCACTACCCTAAAATTAAAAATAATCAAAATTTCTGTATGGAGTAATTTATACGTGAAACTTAAGATGAATAAAAATGATTTAACCTCAACTCAAAGTGAGATAAATTCATGTTTAAGATTTAAATACAATGAATTTTCTTCAACTATGCATCATTCAACTGGCGATAAAAAAAACTGCCACCCAGGTAGAATTTAAATTTTATTTAATATAAATAAGGGCTTAAAAAAAATTCAATGAAAATTTTTTCATTCAAACACACATCTGAAATGTGTTGAATCGTACAGATTGGCTCAAAATCTCCACTCTCAAAATTCAGCGGATTTATTCATTAGGGTGAATTTTTCTAACTTTAAAATGAAAAAAGATCAAATCACTAATTGTTTTAATATTGAATCTGTAACACTAATATACTTTTGTCCTGAGCTATAAAGTTCTTAATCCTTGCCATAAATAGATAAACCAAATATGAAATAAGCATATATTCATGTCGTTTCAGCTTTTTAGTCAATATACTGAATATGACTCAACTTATACTTAGAAAAAATCAGCATATTCGAGCTTTGGTATGTTAAGGAATCACTAAAATATTCGGTTTATACTTATACCTTCTTAAAATCATGTCCAATAAATTAGAACGTCAGACACTGACTCTCCCAGTAGGTCATGACAAGCTTTTACTCCACTCTTGCTGTGCACAATGCTCTGGCGAAGTCATGGAAACATTAATTGAATCAGGTATCGATTTTTCAATTTTCTTTTACAATCCCAATATTCATCCTGTGAAAGAATATGAAATCCGTAAAGAGGAAAATATCCGCTTTGCAGAAAAACACAATATTCCGTTTATCGACTGTGATTACGACACAGACAATGGGTTTGCTCGCGCTAAATGTATGGAAAATGAGCCTGAAAAAGGCATTCGTTGCACGATGTGTTTTGATATGCGCTTCGAGCGTACTGCACTTTATGCGGCAGAACATGGTCTTAGCTTAATTAGTAGCTCACTGGGAATTTCACGCTGGAAAAATATAAAGCAGATTAATGACTGTGGTCATCGCTCCGCTTCACATTATGAAGGCATAAGTTATTGGGACATTAAATTGATATTGTTAGCCCTGAAGCATTTATACTATTCAGAGCTTATTTTATTTACGTTTCAACTTATTTCAGTTCTTCAACCAATGTTGGATAGATTGATCCATCGACATCCATTTCAGTTTTATAAATGCCATTAGCAACATTAAATTTATTTACGTGGTAGCTAGAACCATAAATAGAGTCAAAACCAGTTCCTTTTTTAAAGACTTGTTTGTTGGCAGCTAAATCCAGTAAATGTGTGCCTCCAATAAACTGTTCATAATGTGCAGGATCAACGCCAACGCGATTTGACATGATTTTCACTGCATCGGCATGCGTTGCAGGGTCGTTGATGTATTTAACTGTTTTATCCCAAACTTGAATGATTTTTTTCCATTCTTCTTTGTTGGCAGATAAATGCGTCATATTGACGGTTAACGTGTCGTAAATCAGACCGGGTTTATCTTTCGATGTATAAATGATTTTAGAGCCAGCAACTGCTTTCAGCGCTTGATTTGCAACCGGTTGCCACACGGCAATCGCTGCAATATCAGGACTTGCAAATACTTGTGGTAGCTCATTAGTCATGGTGTTGACCAACTTTACTTCAGAGGCTTGAATTTTTGCATCATCCAACACAGTAGCCAAAAGCAAATGATCAACCAAGCCTTTTTCTGTCGCGACACTTTTTCCTTTTAGATCGGCAAGGCTATTGATGCCATCTTTAGCAATGATGACATCATTACCCGCAGAATAGTCCGTCGCCATAATCATGACACCTTTTGTGCCGCCAGAACCTGTGACTAAGTTGTCACCATTGGTGACCAAAACGGCATCCAACTGATTTGCAGCAAATGCAGATAGTGAAGCTGAATAATCAAACCATTTAAAATCTACCTTGACACCGGCTTCTTTTAACCAGCCTTTTTCAATAGCAACTTGCCATGCGACAAAACCAGGCCAGTCGCTATAGCCAATCGTAATGGCTTTTGTATTGACTGTGCTTTCTGCCTGAGCATTTGGTTCTGGAGTTTTTGCTGTATTGTCACAACCAAGTAGTAAGATAGCAGTCACAACGGATGCAGATAAGCAGGCTTTTTTGATCATAGTGCGATTTCCCCGATGGCATTACAGTTAAATTTGGTATTGGTGTTCAAAAACGATGGTGTATTCGGATTACTGACAGATTGAGCATTACGCTTTGCACGATTTGGTCTATGGTTGGCTGCATTAGCATGTGCTTGCTTTTGGTTTGTGATTTGATCTTTAAACTGACCTTGTGATCGATATAATTGGCCCATTTTAAACTCCTAAATCCTTTGCATTTTGCGGAATTGGCGGCATTACAGCGTCCATCAACTCCAAATGTCCTTTAATCACACCTTTAAGTGCTGAAAAATGCTGACTGATAACTTTGAGCTCTGAACTGACGCCTTGCAGAATCATGACTTCTAAAATTTTGTGGTCATCGAGTTGAATATGCAGCGAACTCACCACTTGTTCTAAAAACTGCTGCTGTAAATCTAAAAGTTGAATACGTAGCGCCGTACTACTTGCGTCATAAAGTAAGGTAAATGTGCCAACCATCACTTCGTTGCGCTGCTCCTGATCGGCAATCAGATGCTTATTGATCATGTCGACAATGGCCTGAGAACGGCTTTCATAATGCTGATCGACAATTTTTTGGTCCAATGAATCGACTGTTTGTTCAGGCACGGTAATACTGATACGCGCCAGCTTTTGTTTAGGCACTGTTTTTCCTTATTTTTTTGGATGAATATAGAAACCCGCGCGGGCGCTCAGTAGCTCAATAAAAAACTGCTTTAACTGATGCAGAAATGTTGCAGATTGATGGCGGTTCATATGCATCTCCTGTTTGAGTAATACAAAATATTTATTTCGTAATATCGATAGAAATGCAGAATCTGTGCCAAGTGAGAAATACAAAAAATGATCGATTATTTTCTTCTTTTAACTTTCTTATAGATTTTATTGTTCGTTATTTGTGCAATAAATGCACTCATCGAGACCCCCTTTGCACTATTGCTGCGATGGGTGATTTTATGATGGACTATTTCTAAAACTTATTAGACTTATTAACCAAGAGCATTGACCGATATGCAACAAACTCGAAGTTCAACTTATTTCATCAACATTGAACATCATTTATACTGATTAAACTTTCTATTCATCACTCAACGCCTATGAAGTATTTCAGCTGCGCGGTATGTTCTAACCAAATCTTTTTTGCCAATTCACACTGTGTCAATTGTCAGACTGCACTGGGTTATATTGCCTCTGAAAAGCAAATGGGCTGTTTTGAAAAGCATAGCAGCACGTTATGGCTTGCGTTAAATCCTGAAATAAAGGGAAAACGCTTTAAACCTTGTCATAATTATCAGCATCATCAGGTATGTAACTGGATGGTGCCTGCCGACAGTGAAGAAATTTATTGTGAATCTTGCCTACTGACACATACCATTCCCAACTTAGATAACCCAGACCATATTGTGTACTGGGCACGATTGGAACATGCCAAACGGCGTTTTTTGTATTTAATGCAGCAACTGAATACCATGCCGCGTCCTAAACGCAGTCAAGATGACCGTTTTGGGCTGCGTTTTGATTTTCTCATGCCAACAGAAAATACACCTGTCATGACCGGTCATGCCAATGGCATTATTACCTTAAATGCCAGTGAAGCAGATGTGATTTACCGCGAAACAACGCGTATAAAAATGGGTGAAAACTACCGTACACTTCTAGGTCATTTTAGACATGAAAGCGGTCATTATTATTTTGATTTGATTAAACATTTACACCCTGAATTGATTGAGGAATTTCGAGAACTGTTTGGTGATGAACGACAAGATTATAGTGAAGCTTTGAAACGGCATTATAATGATGGTGCGCCGCAAAATTGGGCGGATTACTATGTCAGTTCATATGCCAGTACGCATCCTTGGGAAGATTGGGCGGAAACATGGGCGCATTATTTGCACATGATGGATACTCTAGAAACAGCCTACTATGCAGGATTAGTGGTCAAAACCAATAAGTCAGATTTAAATAATTTAGAACTGAAAGAGAACCCGATTGGCGCTCAGGATTTTGACCTATTGCTGCAACATTGGATGACCTTGACCTTTAATTTAAATGCGTTGAACCGCAGCATGGGCTTAGATGATGCATATCCGTTTACGCTGTCGAATCCAGTATTGGATAAATTGCGGTTTATTCACCACAAACTGCTCAACATGACCTTAAAAAACCAGCAGCACAAGCAGCACAATTAGATTAAATTTAACACGCGACAGTGTTTGAATCTCAAATCAACTTTTCGGTATCACAGTATTCGTACATTAGCTTAGTTTGAAAGGATGTATACGTAGTAATTTTCTTGGATTGAGCACTGTAACACCTGCCCTATTTTTACTATTTTATAAAGGTTAAAATAACAAAAAATAGATGCCTGTGACCTTTCCAATGATGCCTTTCACGCATTTACCCGCTCGTTTCATGTGTATCATCAGCCTGAGTTTGCTTAGTGGATGCCAATTGGTCAAATTACAAGAAAATCAACTCAGTGCGTCACTAAATAATAAAACAGATAGCATATTAACCCATCAGAAGCTCAGTACATTTAGCCATCAAATCCTGTTAATGGTGAATGAAAGCGACCAATCTTGTTTAAATGCGCTTGAAAGCTGTATTCACAAAATGCGTAATAATGAAACTTTAGATATTGCTCAAGTCTATGCAGCAGCAAGTGAGCTGTACATGGCACGTGCTTTAAGCGCCGATCAAAATCCACAATGCAAAAAAAGCTTAAAACAACACAGCGGAAAATTAGCTTCAAGCAAAATAAAAATGTGTATGGATCAACAGCTTGCAGACTTTGATTTCAGTCTGCGCTACAGCTATGTCTATCTATTTAAATCCGCTCAAGCCCCTGAAGAACGCTTATTTGATTTGCGTCAGGGACAAGTCCGCACCTTTTATAATGTGGCTTTATCACGTTTAATCACCTCATCATTTACCCGTTTTGACTATCAGCAAATGCCTGAAAGTTTAATGCTGGGTTCATCGCTTTATCATTTTAACTATGAACATTATCCAGAAATCAAAAATGCGGACATTGATAAATTACAGTCGAGCTATAATTTTAATTTTTCAGGCTTAAAAACCATTAACCGTCAGGAAGGAATTGGTTCTGAATTTGTCTTAGTCAAAAAAGCCACGGATCTGTCTGCTGCGCAGCCTTTTGTACTAGACCCTGAACAATATTATTCAAATAAACCCAACCCCAATATCCATACAGCACGCTATTTATCTGTCAGTGCAATCGCAGAGCCTGCCAAGACCAATAGCAGCATTAGTGAAATTTTGTCGCCGCAATCAGACTTTAATGTTGAATTATTTAATCCCTATCAATTTAAAAAGGCAAAAATTGAATCTCAGCCCTATACCCTAACAGCCAATTATTCTGTGCCTTATGGTCTTTGGTTAGCCGAAAATAAATTAGGACAATCTGGCTATTGGACACTCCTGAATAAGGAAGAACATTTGCGCATGCCACATGTGTTTATGTTAGAGCCGTATCAACCCAATAAAAAAATTATTGTTATGGTTCACGGTTTAGCCAGCAGTCCTGAAACTTGGATCGGCCTGACCAATAACATCATGGGTGATCAAAAACTGCGTGATCATTACCAAGTTTGGCAAGTGTTTTACTCAACCAATATGCCAATATTTGAGAGTCGCTTTCAAATCAATGCTTTACTCAAACAGGCATTTGCAACTGTTCAGCCCAATACGCCATCGGCTCAGGATGCTGTCATTATCGGGCATAGTATGGGCGGCATCATCAGTCGTTTATTGGTTAGCGATGCAGATATTTCCGCTCAAGCTATTCCACTCATGAACTATGAACAAAATACGCAGTTACAACGTCATCCAATTATCCGCGATCGTTTTGTATTTAAAGCCTTGAAGCCAGTTAGTCGTGCAATTTTCATTGCCGCACCGCATCATGGTACTGACTATGCAGACCGCTGGTTTACCAATTTGGCGAAAAAAATCGTGGTATTGCCTTTAAGTTTTTTAAATGATGTCAATGTTGAAATCCCGAATGCAAAAAATTCAACGATGGGCCTGATTAAGTCTGGGCCAGCAGATTTAAGTCAAAAATCACGTTTTATGCTGTTGTCTGCTGACATCATGCCAAATAAAGATATTCCTTATCATTCTATTATGGGAAATCAGAAGCAAAATACTGAACCGAGCAAAATGTCGGATGGTATTGTTCCCTATACAAGTTCTCATTTAGAGGGTGCGGTGTCTGAAAAGATTTTCAATGGTGGACATTCCATCCATGAGTCTCCAGATGCCATTTTAGAGTTGCGACGCATTTTGAGAGAGCATTTGGATAAATAAGTGAAATTTTTAAGCGCGGTTTTTGTGAACTCGAGCTCGTAGCTCGTTTAATGTGATCTTTATCATTTTTTCACTTTTAGCTTCTTCTGCTAGTTCTGTTAAATGCACATCTTCCGAAAGATAATCATTCAAAATTATTTTTGCATCTTCCACAATTCGCTTTCGACTTTCAGAGCTACGAGCATCTAAAAGTTCTTCTAGTTTTTTAGCCATAATTAAAAAAAATCTCTTTTGATTCCATTGGCATCTAATATATTTGCGACAAAGCATGATCTGATAAAATTATGCTTTACAAAACCGTTAATACGCTTCCTGAAGCTCTAAGGATAAAATTGTTTTTGCTTGATTATATATTTCACTATCTTTGATCATACAGCTACAAAAATATGAATACTTTTTAGTAGGTTGCATTAAATTTTCAATTCTCGCTATAGACTCAGAAATTTTTCTCAATTGATTCTGTTTTTTTCTTTCAGTATCTTTTACCTCTAGCTCTTGAAGTGCTTCTTCTAAATCTTGCTCATACTCACAAAACACTTTAATCAAGTTACTATATGGATCGTATAATCGGCTTTTTAAGCCACAAACATCTATTGTCATTTTCGCTATTTCAGTCTTACCTTTCATACGTGCCAAAGTAAATTCAAAATGCTCACTTGGATCAAAATCACTCTCATATGGATTTAGAATAGGTTCAACTCCTACATCATGTGCAAGTTTTGAATCATTACATTTACGACAACTAGGTAAAAAATTTTCCCAATCAAAAGTTTTATCATGATAGATGGATTTTGGATAGAAATGTTCAACTTCTATATTTCCACTATCTTTTGGAGTAGATTCGCAAAAAGCACATTTTTGATATGAACTATCAAATAAAGGAGTTGTAATATCTTTATGTCTGTAATGACTGAGCGCAGAAGCTTTCTCTTCTTTCGGAATCTCCTTGTAACTTCCATATTTACTTACTAATGAAAGTAAATGATCTGTCCATTCTTTTTGTTTATCCTGAAGAATTTGAGGGGCATTAACAGATTTTTCAAGTTTAATCATATCTTATAGAAGCTCCAAAGAAGCCATTTTCATTTCTAGCACTTGAACAATTGTGTCATCAGAATGAGTAATATTCTTTAGCTGTTCCATCACAGATAAAAGCTTAATCTTATCTTTTGACTCATAAGCATCAAAAGCTTCATCAATTAATTTTTCGTAATCTTTATTTTTCAGGCTTTTAACCCCCATTACATCTTCTAAAATTTGATCCGTGTTCCAACCTGAATAGCGCTTATTACTAGGCTCAAAATGATATTCTGTTTTTCCAGTTTCACGGCTCATAATAATGACTTCACCATTTTTTGCTGATGCCAAAAGATGTGGTGAATGAGTCGTAACAATGAACTGCAGATTAGGGAATAAAGCTTCTAACCCATTTCTAATATTAAATTGCCATTCAGGATGCAAATGTAGATCTAACTCATCGATTAGTACAGTACCTGTTGCATCTCCTATAAAGCGTTGTCCCTCAGAATTTGTGTTTTCAACCCATTCAATGATATTAGCGACTATAGTAAAAATAGCTTGAAACCCTGCTGAAAGTTCTTCTAGATAACATTTTTGACCATATAATGAAAACATAGGCTCTAAATCATCTCTGATCTCAACAAATTCAAAATCACTACCATTTGGAGCAAGTTTTGGAAGATATTTAATTAAATGATTCCAATTTCTTCTATAATCATATGCCCACTCTTTATCTATCCAAACATAACGATTAATCATCCATTGTTTTACAAATCGATCCTTATCAGTATAGTGAGAGTTTAATCCTCCATTCAAATAACTATCTCTTTTTTGATCCTCTGGTAATAAACGTCGTGTTCCCTCAATAAACTCGTACTTAATATTTCTTTCAGATGTGATATTCAATGGAATTACATGAGGAAAAGTATTTTTAAAATCTATTATACTGAATCCTTTAAATCCATCTTGAGTTGCTAAAGGTGTAAGATAATTATATAAAGTATTACCACGATATTCTTTATTTCTGAAAGATCCCCATCCAAATCCAACTGAAATTTTTAGAAAATTAGCTGTATCACTACCAATTATTAAATTAGTTAAAATACTCGAATCATCAGAAAAACGAGTATTAATGTGGTTATTACTATCAAAACTGTGCATAATTCCATGTAAAACACTAGTTTTCCCACATCCATTAGAGCCAGTAATAAAATTAAATTTATTATTGAACTTAATAAATAATGATTCGAAATGTCTGTAATTTTTAGCTTCAAAAGAATGCATGTAAAAATTTTGCATAATGTATTTAAATTAAATTTATGTATCTAAATCAATTTTATATCTTTTTTTTCAAAAAAACCGCCCTTACGGACGGTCTTTTTTCCTACTTCATCAAGCCACAGGTGCCAACGTAAACAATACCTGCCCCGTTTTCACCGTCTGCCCTTTTTCAATGGTAATTTCAGAAACCATCATACGTTCAGGCGCAATAATGGGGATCTCAATTTTCATCGCTTCAATCACAGCAAGCGTTGCACCTTCTTCAACAATATCACCTGACTTGCATTCAATTTTCCAAATACTGCCCGGCATGTGCGATTCCACTGCACAGCCACCTTCAGGAATTTGAATATCGCTGTCATCCAACACAGCATCCAAACTTTCAGACACATACTCTGCAAGTCCGGCTTCATGCCAACGACGACGTTCTTCATCAAAATTGGCTTGTTGGATAGATTTAAATGCTGAGATAGATTCGGCATTTTCAGTCAAGAATTCATTGTATTCTTTTAGGTTCAATACACCTTCTTCTACACGGAGTTTTAAGCGACCAGCTTTAAAGTCCTCACGCATTTGCATAAGCTCGGACTCAGAGACTTCATAAAACTTAATTTGGTCAAAGAAACGTAGTAACCATGGTTTACCTTGCTCAAAGTCGGCATTTTTACGGTAACGTGACCACATTTGTGTGGTACGACCGACAAACTGATAACCGCCCGGACCTTCCATACCGTACACGCACATATACGCACCGCCAATACCGACAGCATTTTCAGGTGTCCATGTCCGTGCAGGGTTGTATTTAGTCGTCACTAAACGCTGGCGAGGATCAAGTGGTGTTGCCACAGGTGCACCTAAATACACATCGCCCAAACCCATGACCAAATAACTTGCGTCATACACTACGTCTTTTACGGCTTGTTTGTCTTTTAAGCCATTAATACGACGGATAAATTCGATATTGTCTGGACACCATGGTGCATCTGGGCGCACAGTTTGCATATAGCGTTCAGTTGCCAATTGGGTTTGTGAATCTTCCCAAGCCAGCGGTAAATACACCGTACGTGATGGAACTTGCATTTCTGTGACATCAGGCAATTCTGCTTCAGCCACTTGCAATAAACGCAGTAAATCAAGTTGATCAAGCTTGATCGAATCAAAGTGAATTTGTAGCGAACGAATACCCGGTGTCAGGTCGATAATGCCGGCAATGTTTTGCTTTTGTACCCATTGCATGAGCGCATGGATACGGAAACGTAAGTTTAGATCTAAAACCAACTCACCATATTCCACCAACATGTAGTTATTGCCCGCAGGACGATACACCACATCCGGCAAACCATTCTGACCTTTTAAGGTATCAAGCACGGCATTTTTTAAGGTTGCGAGTTCAGGATAGAACGACTCATCAAATGCGACAGCTTGGGTATCAGATGCTTCTAATTGCGCATGATATTTTTCATTCAGCATTTTGGCTTGGTGATAGCTCACAGGCACAAATTTAACTTTGTCACCGGCTTTCAATTGACCTAATTTCCATAGCTCAGAATGAATCACCACCGCAGGACAAACGAAACCACCGAGACTTGGACCATCTGGACCCAAGATAATCGGCATATCACCAGTGAAATCAATCGCACCAATGGCATAAGCATTGTCATGAATATTTGATGGATGCAGACCTGCTTCACCACCATCCTCACGTGCCCATTCCGGTTTTGGACCAATGAGACGAATACCGGTACGGCTTGAGTTAAAGTGAATCTCAAAGGTATTGGAAAAGAAAGTATCAATATCATTTTTGGTGAAGAAATCAGGCGCACCATGTGGGCCGTACATCACCGCAATTTCCCACTCATGGCTAAATGACGGCACTTGTTCAGGTGCAAGCGCTGTGACTTGTTCAGATGTAAATGCCGTGATTGGTAACATATCGCCAATCAATAAGTTACGACCTGCATGACCACCAAACTGACCTAAGGTAAAGGTCGCTTGTGAGCCGAGATATTCAGGCACATTCAGACCGCCTTTAATCCCAATATACGTACGGCAACCTGTGGCGATTTTGCCACATTTGAGCACCTGACCTTTACGCACATTGACGGTCTGCCACATCGGAACTTGAGCGCCATCTAGTGTTGATGGCATATCACCACCCGCCAATACAATTTGGCTATCACAGTGGAATTTTAAGCTTGGTCCTTGCAAAGTACATTCAAGCCCTGCCGTGTTATATGCATTACCTAACAATTGATTCGCAACATTAAGTGACAGCGGATCAATCGCACCTGATGGTGGTACACCCACATCCCAATAGCCCAAACGACCTGTGACATCTTGCACAGAAGTTTGAATGCCTGATTGCAACACTTCAATTTTTTGGGTTTTCCACTCAAATGTATTTAAGAATCGTGTGGTTTGCGTACCGGCTTTAAATACATCACAGTCGATAATGTTTTGTAGATATTCAAGATTGGTTTCGATACCTGCAACCGATGTTTTGCCGAGAGTTTCGGTCATTGCAGCAATTGCCAAGTCTCGATCATCCGCTGTCACAATGATTTTCGCAATCATCGGGTCATAAAATGACGATACATTGGAACCTGTTTCCACCCAAGTTTCATTACGGGCATTACTATCAAACTCAACATGCGTCAGTAAACCAGCACTGGGTTGGAAGTTCTTGATCGGGTCTTCGGCATATAAACGCACTTGAATTGAATGACCTTTCGATTCAAGTTGTTCTGTTGGTGTAATCCAATCACCACTGCCTAAAGTCACCATCCATTCCACAAGATCGACACCAAACACTTGCTCTGTCACGCCGTGTTCAACTTGCAGGCGGGTATTTACTTCTAAAAAGTAGAATTCTTGTGTGTCGGTATCCATCACAAATTCTACTGTGCCTGCCGAACGGTAATTCACCGACTGCATCAACCCAATCGCAACCGATTGAATATAGGCACGTTGATCATCATTGATATGTGGTGCTGGGGTTTCCTCAATCACTTTTTGGTTTCGGCGCTGCACCGAACAATCACGCTCACCGAGTGCTAAAACTAAGCCATTGCCATCACCAAAAATCTGCACTTCGATATGACGGGCATTTTGTACGAATTTTTCGAGGTACAAGCCTGCATCTTTAAAGTTGGCTTGGGCAAGATATGAAACCGTAGAATAAGCATCTTTCAGCTCTTCTTCATTCCACACCAAACGCATGCCGATACCGCCACCGCCTGCGGTACTTTTCAGCATCACAGGATAACCAATACGTTTAGCTTCCGTTAAGGCTTCGGCTTCATCTGCCAAAAGCTGACTGCCCGGAAGAAGTGGTACATTGGCTTGAATTGCAAGTTCACGTGCAATATGTTTTAAGCCAAATGATTTCATTTGTGCCGAATTTGGCCCTAAAAATACTATGCCTTGAGCTGCACAGAGATCACAAAATTCTGCATTTTCAGACAAGAAACCATAGCCCGGATGAATCGCTTCTGCACCTGTTTGTTTTGTGACTTCTAAAATTTTATCGACATTTAAATAGCTTTGGCTGGCAGGACTATCACCAATAAATACTGCTTCATCCGCCAAGGTCACATGCAAAGAATCACGGTCTGCTTCGGAATACACAGCAACAGATTGAATGCCTAATTTTTTGAGTGTACGGATCACTCGACACGCGATTGCACCACGGTTGGCAATGAGGACTTTATTGAACATGGTATTACTCCTCACCGTCACGGATGATCAATTGAATTTTTGTTGGGTTATAGGCATTACATGGGTTATTCAGTTGCGGACAATTGGAAATGAGGACAATGAGATCCATTTCAGCTTTAATTTCAACATATTTACCCGGTGCAGAAATACCATCATCAAATTTAAGATGACCTTCCGCAGTCACAGGCACATTCATAAAGAAGTTAATATTTGGGCCGATATGGCGCACATTTAAGCCATGTTTTTTGGCAATAGGATGCTGAGACAGCGCAATCATGAAATTGTTACGGCAACTGTGCATTGGAAATTTGTCATGAGAATAACGCACGGTGTTACTTTCACATGAACATGCACCGCCTAAAGTATCGTGACGACCGCAATTATCATCATGAATGCTGGCAATTTTGTTGCCAAAGTTGGTGTATAGAGCTGTGCCTTTTTCTAAATAGATTTGTTGATTAATCGCTAAGGTATCAGTGGCGCTATAACGCTCTTCAGGGTTTGATGCCGAGATAAACAGCGTATCCACCGCTTGATTGCCCTCTAAATCCACGATACGGAAATACTGCCCTTTTTTGACTTCGCACATCCATGCTTCACCGGCAGAACATACTTCGCTTAACACTGATTTTTCAGAATGTTGTGTTGGATTTACTAATGCAGTCATGATCATTCCCCTCAAGCCGTTAAAGCGTAATAGCGTTTATTATTTTGAAAAGCACGTTGATTTTGCGGGCAAGAATCACGGCAAACATCGGTGTCTGCCAAAGGTAACGCCTTAAATAAACTTAGTTGTACGTCAGCAGGGTTATATTCTTCTGCTTGAGATAATCCATGTGGTGCACTAGATAAAAAGACTAAACAATCCATTTCAAAGCGCAGTTCAATAATTTGATCAGTGTTATCGGAGTCGATATAAGACAAGTTACCTGTATCATCAGGCGCAACCTTAGAGAAGAGATTAAGTGTTGAACTTAAGTCGGTTGCAGATAAACCAAACTTGGTCATTTCAAGCAATAAGCTATCTTTGCCGTTGCGGTACATATCATTACGGGCATCTTGGAAAGTTTTACTGCCAAATTGGTTTTCAATTTGTGATGCGGTACTTGGTGCACAAAACGCATCATTCCAAGCGTGATCGTCTTTGACTATCGAGATCATGACACGGCCTAAATCCGACGCCAAAATATGTCCTGTACTTAAATATGCCGTGTGTTGACCTTTGAGGCTATCTGGCATGTTATAGCGTTCAAGCTTATCTTCACTATTTACACAGTACAGTGCCACATTGGCATTTTGCCCTAGCGATTTAAGCTGTAATACTGCCCCACGCTGAATACGCGCTGACCAGTGGTGTCCACCCGGTAAAAGTTCAGTCCATAGTTCTTTATCATCATGATAATGTATTGTGCTCATTGCAGCCTCTGCCTAATTCTTAACTATTTACCTCCCGGGCTTTTATCCCTCCGTGCAGCTTTGCTTTGAATTAAAACGAAGCCGTGAACTCTCGGTCGCAGTCATACATAGAAATGTATCGGAACCCTAGATCACTTTATGATGTATGTAGAAATGCAAAGGCTGTGCCAATTTAGTATTACGGTTTGAATAAATCGTATTACTAAGGTTTTAGGATTCGTTTTGATGCTTAAGCTGCAGCATTGGTTTTAAATTGCGCTATTTTTGAACTGTGTTTCTGCCTAGATATGCTTCATGATTGTGCAAATGCATTCATGGTTAAGTTTTTTGGAATTTATATTTTTTCGATTTCTTCAAAATAAAAAGCCCAATTTTAGTATTGGGCCTTTCCTGTGATGTTTGCAAACAGCTACTTTCGCTTTTAACTTGCTGCTTTATAAAATGGTACCGAGCCATTCACAGTTGCACGATGCATAATGCGGTGCGCATCACCATAGTCAAACAGCGCTTTGTGCTGCGTGCAGCGGTTGTCCCAAATAGCGACATCACCTTCTTGCCATTTCCAGCGCAAGTGAAATTCTTCCTTCACTGCATGTTCAAACAAGAATGTCAGCAATGCATCGCTCTCTTGTGCATTTAATTCATTAATTTGTGTTGTAAATCCCTCATTCACAAACAACACTTCAGCACCAGTTTCGGGGTGTGTACGTACGACCGGATGCACTACTGGCGGATTTTTACGGAAACTATTTACAAGGCGTTCACGGTCTGCTGCTGTTGTGCCAAAGCGCTCTAATGGAAAAGATTTACGAATATCATGTGTTGCTGTTAAACCGCGTAGTTGCTGTTTAAAATCTTCACTGAGCGCATTAAAAGCTGCTGTACCGCTGGCCCACAGCGTATCCCCGCCAAACTCTGGGATTTTAATGGCTTGCAGCACACAACCAAGTGGCGGTGTCTGACTAAAGGTCACATCAGTATGCCAAAGGTCATTGTCTCTTAAATCTTGTCTGTGGCTATCCAGTACAATCACTTCCGGTGCATCATCCATCGCAGGGTAAATCGGATGAATATGCAAAGTACCAAAGGTTTTTGCCAACCTCACTTGCGACTGTGCGCTAAGCGCCTGCTTTCTAAAAAAGATCACTTGATGCTGTAATAGTGCCTGTTTTATTTCAAGCAGCAACGGTGTATCGGCATGGTTTAAATCGATACCTTCAATAACGGCGCCAATGTTTGGGTTAATTTGCTTCGCTTGCAATGACATAATCAAATCTTCTTCAATCTCTAAATCTATTTACAGCTGTTGGCCATACCAAGGCGCCAACTGCTTTTGCAGCCAACGTAAAAATAGCTCAAAACTTACTGCGACAATCGCGATCACAATAATCCCAAGAATCACGGTATCAGTAATTAGGAACTGAGCCGCAGACTGCACCATAAAACCAATACCGCGATCAGCAGCAACCAACTCTGCAGCCACCAGTGTTGACCAGCCCACGCCCAAGCCAATGCGCACACCCGTTAATATGTGCGGCAAAGCTGTAGGTAAAATCACATATTGCAAAACCTGCAAGCGCGTTGCGCCTAAAGATAATGCTGCACGTTCACGGTTTTTTTGATGGCTGATCACACCATGCGCACTGCTGATAATAATTGGCGCCAAAATTGAAAAGAAAATCAGCAGCACTTTGGTGGTTTCACCAATACCAAACCAAATCACCAATAACGGTAAATACGCAAGCGGTGGAATGGGACGGAGTAGCTCCACAAGTGGATCAAATACAGCACGTACCCATTTGTTGAGTCCCATCCATAAACCTAAAGGCACACCAATCACAATAGCAGCAATGAGTGCGCTAAACACACGGCCAATACTTTCAGCCAAATGCTGCCAAAGCGTGGCTTTCATAAAACCTTGCTGGCTGACTTCAATAAACTTCTGCCATACCGCTGCTGGACTTGGTAAAAAAAGCTCAGGAATAATTTTCAAAGTGGTTACGACAAACCAAAGCACCAGCAAGCTCAGCACGCTGCCGATGCTCACAATAAGTGGAAAATTTTTTCTAAATATAGAAATAGATGAACTTCTGTTTAATGTTGCTGCTTCTGCACGATTTTCGCTTAGATGAGCCTTATTTAATTTTTGAATTTGTGTATTCATATTAAGACTCCACCGCATGTAATTTTTGCGCTTTTAAGCGTTCAAACAACATTTCACGCAGCTGAATAAACTGCGGATCAGACTTAATCGCTCGTATAGATTCGCCTTTACGGTAGCGCTCAGCAAAATCCAGCTTGAGCATTTCAACAATCGTACCCGGACGCGCTGTCATCAGTACCAATTGATTGCTTAATAAAAGCGCCTCTTCAATATCATGGGTAATGAGGAAGAAACCTTTTTTCTCTTTAATCCATAAATTGAGCACAAACTCCTGCATACTTTCTCGGGTAAATGCATCGAGTGCTGCAAAGGGTTCATCCAGCAAAATAAATGGTGCATGACTAATCAAGGCACGTGCAATACCAACGCGCTGTTTCATCCCGCCTGAAAGTTCCCAAATATTGGCATTTGCCACATGCGACAAGCCCACAGTCCCTAAAATTGATGTGACTTGTGACTTTATCTCTGCACTTTTTAAGCCTTTTAATTTCAAGGAAAATGCCACGTTATCTGACACGTTGAGCCAAGGCAGTAAGGCATGTTCTTGAAAAACTACAGCACGTCTAGCATCTGAGCCAGTTAAAACTTCATCATCAATTTTGACTTGGCCTGCACTCACCTGTTGAAAACCCGCCAAAATATTTAAAAGCGTCGTTTTGCCGCAGCCAGACTCACCAAGTACAACTGTTAAAGTCGATTCAGGAACGTCCAAATTGATATTTTTTAGTACAGCCACCTCTTGTTCAGGATAGGTCAGGCTAATATTTTCCGCTTTTAAGATACTCATTTTCACATCCTTAAGGCTGAACAAATAAGGCTGTTACATTGTCCTTGTAATCAGCTTTAACTTTATCTACTTTGCCTTGGGCTTTTAAAAAGGTTGCTGTATCTAAAATATTCTTGGCAAAATCTGTGCTGAAACTTTGAGCTTGCTGCTGCTGGTTCAAATAAATATTGCCAGATAGCAGCAATGGAATATCTTTCGCATCAGAACCGGTTAATTGCGCAATGCTATTGATATAAGCAGTATTCGCTTCAAACGCTTTCGGATCTTGATTGTATTCATCTATTTTCTTTAAAGAAGTTTGAACGAAAGATTTTAAAAACTCTGGATTTTTCTCTGCAAAGTCTTTACGAACCACCCAGACATCAAAGGTTTGTGCGCCCCATTCTGCAACTTGCTTAGAATCGGTCAGAACTTTACCTGTGGCACTCGCCTTGCTTAAAGCAGGTTCCCATACATAAGTCGCGTCAATATCGCCACGTTCCCACGCCGCAGAAATTTCAGGCGGGCGTAAGTTAATAATTTTGACGTCAGACTCTGACAGATTCCAATGCTTCAATGCAGAAAGCAGGCTGTAATGTGCTGTAGAAACAAAAGGGACAGCAATGGTTTTGCCCTTTAAGTCTTCAGGTTTTTCAATGCCTGATTTATTGCTCACCACTAAGGCTTCTGAAGCACCAAGTTTGGCTGCCACAAAAAATACTTCAATAGGTAAATCACGGCTGGCAGCAGCAGCTAAAGGACTGGTACCAATATTGCCAATACTGACATCACCTGATGCCAAAGCATTTACAACGTCTGCGCCAGCATCAAATTTTTTCCATTCTATGGGCTGTTGGCTGTCTTTTTCATAATCGCCATTGGCCTGCGCCACTTTGCTCGGATCAACACCAGTTTGATAGGCAATGACTACCGCTTTCTGATCTTTTTGCGCAATTGCAGCCGTTGAAGTGTCAGGAGTAGATTTTTTAGCTTGGAAATATACGAAAGCAGCGATCGCCACAATGACGATCGCCGTAATAATTAAAGGTTTAGATTTGCCGCTCATATTTTTTCATAAAAAGTGATAACTAATTCACATAATAATCAGTCAGCTTTATGATGAAAAATAAGTTAATTGACAATATTTATCACAAAATTGCATTTATCGATTAGTGGAATAGTTATGCTTTTATTCACTAAACGTCTAGCAATCAATTTTCTGCGCGAGATCTTTTAATGATATTTTTTACTTCACTAAGATTTCATGGAACATATGACGTAGCCATTGATGGCTGGTTTTATGATGGCAAGACATATGCCAATATTGCTTCACGCCATAGGTTGGAAACGCAATCGGCGCATCAAATATTTTTAAGTTGCCGCGTGAAAGCAATACTTCACTCAAGTAGTACGGCACAGTTGCAATCGCATCAGTGTCTTGCACAACCAAGCCCACACCTAAATAACTAGGTAACCGCATCAAAATATCACGTTTTAAATCAAGGTTAAGCAGCTCATTTTCAATATGGTAGTGCCCCATCCCTGCATCAATATCAATGTGCGACTCTGATAAATATTGCTCAGTTGTAATGGTGTCACCCGTTAATCGTGGATGATCCTTAGCTGCAATCACCACATAATATTGCTCAAACAGTTTTTGTTGATAAAAACCGCTTTCCAAATGCGGTAAAAACCCCAATGCTAAATCAATTTCACCATTCGCCATCTGATAACTGGTTTCAGTGGTAATCGGGCGTACATTCAGACGTATTTGTGGCGCGTGTTTTTTTAGATATTGGCTGATTTTAGGCAATAAAACCAAATGCGAAACATCGGTCATGGCCAAAGTAAATTGTTGATCTGAAATGGCTTGATCAAAATTAATCGTAAAATTATTAATGGCTTCGACTTTACTCAAGGCTTCGCTGACTAAAGGAAATAATTGACGCGATAACTCCGTAGGCACCATTTCATTGCCGATACGTAAAAATAAGGGGTCGTTATAATGCTGTCGTATTTTATTTAAAATATTACTGACTGTAGGCTGACTCATCTGCAAGTGTTCAGCAGCTTGCGACACATTTTTGTACTTATAAACATGAAAAAAAATGCTAAGAAGTTTACAGTCCAATTCAAACACGAAAGATTTAATCCCTAATTAAATATTGCAAGTTATGCTGTGCATCATCTGCTGAATTATACAAAAAGCCAATAACGAAATATTACTTTTATTGCAGATGAAACGCCAGTTTAGCCTGCTCAGTTGCATTTGGCTTTTCAACACCCCAATCAGTCCGCATAATAGACCCAGCACGAATTTGGATATCAACATGCTTCAAGGAAAAAAACTGGTTTGTTTTGATTTAGATGGCACACTTATCGACTCTGTTGGCGTGTGGAATCAGGTCGACGCAGATTTGATTCAACAGTTAACTGGACAAACCATCCAACTGGGTTTCATTCAACGTGAACGTGACATTCAGCTGCAATTATTTAAAAATACACCAGACCCTTACTTAATGTACTGTAACTATCTAAAAGATACTTATAAGATTGAACAACACACAGCAGATCAAATCAAACAGCAGCGATATGCCATTTCACAGCATTTTTTAGAACATATCATCTTGCTTAAACCACATGCAGCGTTATTTGTTCAACAGCTCATTCAGCAAGGCATTCAGGTGGCAATTACCACCACGACCAGCCTGCAAAATATTTATCGATATCAAAAAAATATTAACATCTATCCAATGCTGCATTTTGAAAATAGCTTTGATCTGATCCTGACCCGTGAAAGTGTCAAAAATATTAAGCCGCATCCTGAAGTCTATTTACAGGCGATTGAACATTTTGCAGTTCGACCTGAAGAATGTTTAATTTTTGAAGATTCACTCATTGGTGTAGAAGCTGCAAATGCAGCAGGCATTGAAGTGGTTGCCGTGTATGATGCATATTCAGAGCACGAAATTGAGCAAATCAAAAATAAAGCGGATTATTTTATCCATGATTTCTCTTCGGTTCTGAACTAAGTTAAAGTAAATAAGCGTTCGCTTAAAAGTTAAAAAGCAGCCCAACTTAGAGGCTGCTTTTGATATTTTTGCATCTATAGATAATTGATCTATTTTACTTTTTTATAAATGGATCCAGACCCAACTAAATTTCCAGTTTTTTCGTCAATCGCAAATTCAACAGCACCTGTCCCAGAGTTTACAGCCAGTAACCCAGATTCAGCAACAGACGCAGGTACAGGATTTTTCTTTTCAGATTTACCACTTTGTTTATCTTTTAAAGTATTAGTAATGAAATAGTTTTCACCATTTTTACTAATAATCAGCGCATTTTCAAGTTGCGGATCTACTGCGGTATTTTGCCATGTTCCTGCATAATCAGGCGCTGGACTTTGTTTACATGCACTGAGGAGAACTGCGAACAACATCGCAGAAAAAAATTGAATCTTTTTCAAAATACTGACCTTCTTTGTCAATGAGTTTTGCATTATAGAAAGCCTTGAAGAGAACTTAAGACCGTTCATGTTGTGCAAAAGTTTCAAACCAAGTGGCGCTGTTTTTCTTTTGTCATGTTTTGAAACATTTGTAGTCCTTCATAATAAATAAGCCCACTTGATCGTGGGCTTATTTAAATATTTTCAATCTTTAGATTTATACGATTTGACGCATTGAACCGGTTTCTTCAAAAGTGGCATGCCAAGACAAAGCCTCTTTTAAAATATGTGGCGTTTGACCACCAAGCTCACATGCGCGTTCAAAGTAGCTCAACAATGCTGCGCGATAATCTGGATGTGCACAGATTTCAATGACTTTACGTGCACGCTCACGTGGTGAAAGACCACGTAAATCTGCCAAGCCCTGCTCTGTAACCACGATGTCAACGTCGTGGTCAGTATGGTCGGTATGACTCACCATTGGCACCACAGATGAAATCGCACCACCTTTTGCAATCGACTTGGTTACGAAAATGGCAATGTGCGCATGACGAGTAAAGTCTCCTGAACCGCCAATACCGTTCATCATTTTCGTACCCGTCACATGGGTCGAATTTACGTTTCCGTAAATGTCAAACTCAAGCGCCGTATTAATCGCAATAATGCCTAAACGTCGAATGATTTCAGGGTTATTGGATAGCTCTTGTGGACGTAACACAATTTTGTCTTTGTACTGATCAAAATTGTTCATCACGTGCTGTGCACAAGGCTCAGATAACGTCATTGAACAGCCTGAGGCAAATTTCATTTTTCCAGAATCAATTAGCTGGAAAGTACAGTCTTGTAGTACTTCTGAATACATTTCCAAATCATGAAAATTCGAATGCTCAAAACCGGCAAATACAGCGTTGGCAATCGAACCCACACCTGACTGTAGCGGGCCTAAATTTTCAGGCAAACGCCCTGCTGCGACTTCACCTTCAAAGAAATCAATCAGATGCTGAGCAATCGCTAGGGTTTCAGCATCAGGTTCATCCATTTTAAACTGGGTATCTGGCAGATCATTCAACACAATAGCTGAAATCTTATCGGGGCTGACATTGATCCCAATCGTACCGATACGTTCACCGACCTGAGTCAGTGGAATTGGCCCACGGTTTGGTCGCGCTTTCGGCACATAAATATCATGTACACCTTCTAGCACTGGGTTAATCGTATTATCAATTTCAATAATCACATGATCTGCCATTTCAATGAAATTGGCTGAGTTACCACATGAACCTGTCGGAATAACTTGACCATCTTCTGTAATTGCAGTCGCTGCAATAACGGCCACATTAATGCGCGGTAAATTATGATGACGAATATTATCGGCCATTTCAGACAAGTGTTGGTCAATATACATGACCTCGCCAGCGTTAATGGCTTTACGTAAACCAGGATCTGCCTGATACGGATAACGACGTTCTATCGCATGCGCCGCATTGAGGCGACCATCGATACTATTTCCTAAACTAGCACCCGTTGCCAACGTGATACGAAGAGGATGTGAAACTGCATGATCTGCAAGTGCCAATGGAACCGTCTTTGCCTCACCTGCACCACCAAAACCACTTAAACCAACCACTGAACCATCTTGAATTAACTCAATCGCTTTTTCAGCAGACATTACTTTGTCGCGAAGGGAGAGTAAGCGAATGCGATCTAAACCATTCATAATTAAATCTCAAAAAATAAATATCTCAAAATAAACATCTTTTTTCGCCATCCCAGCGAACTGAGATAGCGTTTGTTATTGCTTATCTAAAAACGTACTTATCTAAAAGCTTACTTATATAAATTGAGGCAAATTAAATCAGTTCAACCGCAATTGCAGTTGCTTCACCGCCACCAATACACAGTGCTGCGACACCTTTTTTACCGCCAGTGCGTTTTAAGGCATGAATCAGCGTCACAATAATACGTGAACCTGATGAACCTAGTGGGTGACCAAGTGAGCAAGCACCACCATGAATGTTCACTTTTGCTTCATCTAAGTTAAATCCATCAATCGCCAGCATTGTAACCATGGCAAATGCTTCATTGACTTCCCACAGGTCAACTTCTTGTGCATCCCAACCGGCTTGTGCAAGTACTTTCTCAATAGCACCGACTGGAGCAATCGTGAACTCTGACGGATGCTGTGAATTTGTAGCATAAGCAACGACTTTTGCCAGTGGTGTTAAACCACGTGCTTGGGCCGTTTCTTCTGATGTAACCACCAAAGCAGATGCACCGTCAGAAATTGAGCTGGCATTGGCGGCTGTGATCGTGCCGTCTTTTTTGAATGCAGGACGCAGTGTTGGGATTTTTTCAGGCTTAGCACTTAATGGCTGTTCATCTGTGTCAACAACGACGTCACCTTTACGGCTTTTAACAGTAACTGGCACGATTTCATTTTTGAAGAAACCGCCTTGAATCGCTGCAACGGCTTTATTGAGTGAGTTGATGGCAAAAGCATCTTGCTGTTCACGGGTATAGCCTTTTTTATCTGCCATATCTTGTGCCAGAATACCCATCGATAAACCTGTCTCAGCATCTTCTAAGCCTTCTTGGAACATGTGGTCTGTGGTTTTACCATGACCCATACGATAGCCTGAACGCGCTTTTTCAAGTAAATATGGCGCATTTGACATCGACTCCATACCACCAGCAACCACAATATTAGCAGAACCGGCTTTAATCGCATCAGCTGCTTGCATCACTGCCTTCATGCCTGAACCACAAATTTTATTAATCGTTGTGGCACCCGTTGTATCTGGTAAGCCTGCTTGACGCATCGCTTGGCGTGCAGGACCTTGTTTAAGACCAGCCGGTAATACACAGCCAAAAATAACTTCGTCAATATCTGTAGGTTCTAAACCTGCACGTGCAACAACAGCCTGAATCGCTGCAGCACCTAAGTCTGGAGCTGTACAAGATGAAAGTGAACCCTGAAAACCACCCATCGCTGTACGTACGCCATCTACAATTACAATCATTTCTTATTTCATCCTGTTTTAAATCTTTTAACCCCAAGGAACCATGACTGATTCCTCAGATTTTCCATCTTAATGTTTTTCACAGTGGTTTCGATGAAACTTTAAGATTGAGCGGTGAAGTATTCTTCAGATAGCTGCATGATAAGTTCAGAACCTGCTTTAATGCGTTGAGCACGGGCAGCAAGGTCAGGTAGAACTTTCTCAACATAGAAATCTGCGAGTACCAGTTTGTTTTGGAAGAAGCTCTCTGGTTTTGCAGTCGCAGCTTTGCTAATACGCGCAAACATATACACAAAGCTGAGTAAACCAACAGCGTGCAGGTAATCGACTGCCACCGAACTGCTAAAGTCTGGGGTGGTCTTAGATTGTTCAATAATGAATTGCGTTAATGCTTCAACTTCGTCAGAAACTTTCAATGCTGCAGATTTAACTTTTGAATCAGCCATTGTTGCAGCAAAGTCACGAATTTCAGCAATGTATTCGGCAATAAATGCACCATTACATTTCGTGGTTTTGCGTCCAATTAAATCAATCGCTTGTACGCCATTTGTGCCTTCATAAATCTGTGAAATACGTAAGTCACGAATGCATTGCTCCATGCCCCATTCACGAATATAGCCATGACCACCAAAGCACATTTGCGCTTCTAAAGTAGCTTGTAGGGCTGTATCTGTTAGGTAGGCTTTTGCAATAGGTGTCAATAAAGCCACGCGGTCATTGGCTTTTTTCACTGCAGCTTCGTCAGTTGAATATTTTGTAATATCCAGTTGCTGACCAACATACACAGCAAATGCACGAGATGCTTCGTTGTTGGCGCGTACATTCAACAACATACGACGTACATCACCATGTACTAAAATAGAGTCTGCTGGTTTTTCAGGAGATTTCACACCTGTCGCAGAACGACCTTGTAGACGATCAGTCGCATACTGTGCAGCATTTTGGTAAGCAAATTCTGCTGCGCCAATCCCTTGGATACCCATCGATAAACGTTCGTAGTTCATCATGACAAACATCGCCGCAAGACCTTCGTTTTCTTTACCAACGATATAACCTTTGGCGCCATCGAAGTTCATGACACACGTTGCAGAACCTTTAATACCCATCTTGTGCTCAATTGAACCCGCTGATACGGCATTACGTTCACCGACTGAGCCATCGGCATTGACATGGAATTTTGGAACGATAAACAATGAAATACCACGTGAACCCGCAGGTGCATTTGGCGTTTTTGCTAACACAAGATGGATGATGTTTTCACACAGATCATGTTCACCACTGGTGATGAAAATTTTCGTGCCTGTAATGTTAAATGAACCATCTTCATTCGGCTCTGCTTTGGTTTTAATGATCCCCAAATCAGTCCCTGAATGTGGTTCAGTTAAACACATAGTGCCTGACCATTCACCCGTATAAAATTTTGGAAGATAGGTTTCTTTTTGCTCTTGCGAAGCACGGTCATTAATCGCCATACCTGCACCCACAGTCAGTAGTGGATACAACATAAATGATGGATTGGTACTCCAAATCATTTCGTCAGCAAGTACTGTCAACATTTTTGGCATGTTTTGGCCGCCCCATTCTTCAGAAGCGCCTAAACCAACCCAACCACCTTCAGCGAATTGTTTAAAAGCGTCTTTAAACCCTGTAGGCGTAGTAACAACACCATTACTAAACTGCGCACCACCTTCTTCATCTGCAGTACGGTTCAAGTCTAGAATAACGTTTTTAGAAAACTTAGCCATTTCTTCTAAAATGGCATTTGCAGTCGCCATATCAATATGAGCTAAGTTTTCATTTGACTGCCAGAACTCATCTGCATTGAATACATCATTTAAGATGAAGTCCATGTCCTTTAACGGCGCATTGTATATTGGCATTGTACTTTCCTTTTCTACAGGCTTTGTCAGCGTCTTTGACAAAGTACTTTTTTAAAGTTGCACGCTCCCGCACAAAATCATCAAATCAATTTTGTGTGGATTTTTTAAAGATCTGTTTTTTCAGATAGATATCTAAAATGGATATAGATAACGTGTTTTTACCGACAAGTGGAAAATAACCACCTGATATTTTGAGCAGCATTATTTTATTACAATTAAATAAATTTATTGAATTGACTAAATTTATAATTGGTAATTGATTAAAACCAAACATAATAGTACCTATAATCATGTTTAATTTAGGTTGTATTAATAACATAACAACCAAGACCGTTTTGTTAAATGCTGCTTTTGTTGTAAAAGCGAAAAGACAATAAATTAAAAAAAATAAAAATGGAATTTTATTTCAAAAAAATGACCTCAAGGGTTCAGTTTTGTTGACATTAATTTTATGCTATGAATTCTATATGTTTTACGCACTCTACTAATGTGTTTATTTTTAAACCAATTTATGTAATATTTGAGACCATAGTGGAATGTAAGATTCACAAGATTTAGCTTAAGCTAGGCTTGTTCACCCTCAAGATGTTTATGGAACAGTTATCATGAGTTCAGTACGCCAACAAAATTTTATCCTTCGCAAGGAAAAAATTTTAGCCATGGCAGAAACCCTGCTATTAGATAATAATCAAGACATCACCTTAAGTGAGTTAGCTTGTGAACTAGATATTGCCAAAGGCACGATTTATAAACATTTTAAAAGTAAAAACCAATTATATTTAGAACTGATTATCTTAAATGAAAAACGATTATTAGAAATTTCAAAAAAATATAATCATGATATTAAAACTTATGTTTCACAATATATGCTTTATAATATGTTGAATTCTAATAGAACTATATTATTACATGTCATTGAAGAACGCTTAACCAATAATGAACGTAAATTAAAAGAGTTATTTGAAGAGCTCTATCGTGTTCGTGAAGAACGTATTATTGAAATTAAGGACATGACCAGTGATTATCTAAAATCACTTGAAAGCGCAATGTCGATACGTGATTATTTATCTTATATTTGGACGGTCACTTATGGTGCATCCCTACTCCTCAATTCAACGCATTATCAAAAATCAATCGGTTCACGTGAACGCTTAATCAAGCTATATATTAATCAGGCGCTGATGACGCCAGATAAAATTTCAGCCGTATAGAATTGATTTATAAATAAAAAAGCCGAACAATTGTTCGGCTTTTTTTTCATTAAACAATATCTAGGTTATGCAATCACAGGTGGGAAGCCATCTTCGGTTAAAGCGCTAATCAATTGCTCTGCACTGGCACTAGATTCAACGTCAACTAATTTTGTAGCTACATCAATAGTGACCGTTGCATTTTCGTCTAAGTCTTTAATCGTTGCTGTTACGCTACGGGCACAACCACCGCATGTCATATTATCAATACGAAATTTCATGATATTCATCCTTCTTTTCTAATAACAACACTATAAACCTTGCCACGATTGTAAGGTCAAGCGGATTTAAATCTTTGCTGTATGGCAGCACTCAGCCATGCCCGTTTCGATTTGATTTAAAATCGTACAATCGGCTTGATCATTACCGGCACAGCCATCGACGGACTGTTGCAAGATCTCAACCATGGCCTGTAAGTCTGCGATTTTTTGATTTAAGGTCTGGATATGTTTTAACGCCAATGCTTTAACTTCTACACTTTGCCGACTTTGATTTTTCCAAAGCCCAAGTAAATCTTTCATTTGTTCAGAAGAAAAACCTAAATCACGCGCATGTCTTAAGAAACTCAAGGTTTTAATATCGGCTTCCGAGTAAACTCGATAGCCGGCATCGGTGCGCTGCGCATTATTTAACAGCCCAATCGATTCATAATAGCGGATCATTTTTGCAGAAATGCCCGATGCTTTCGCTGCTTGTCCAATATTCATCTCAAGACTCCTGAAAAACTGGCCCTTTAAATGCTTTTAAACGCAAGGCATTTGACACAACAAACACCGATGAAAGTGCCATTGCACCTGCGGCGAACATAGGTGAAAGCAATATACCAAAGAATGGATATAACACACCTGCAGCGACAGGAATCAATGCTGCATTGTAAATAAATGCCCAAAATAGGTTTTGGCGAATATTATTCATCGTCGCAGTACTCAGTGCGATCGCTGTCGGTACCATTTGTAAATTACCCGACATAAGCACAACGTCCGCGGCCTCTATCGCCACATCTGTCCCTGTACCAATCGCCATGCCCACATCTGCTTGAGCAAGTGCAGGCGCATCATTAATACCATCGCCCACAAAACAAACAACACCATGTTCTTTTTGCAATTGTTGTACAGATTGCACTTTTTGGTCTGGCATTACTTCAGCGATCACATGATCAATCTTCAACTGTCGTGCTATCGCAGTGGCAGTGTGTCGGTTGTCACCTGTAATCATGGCCACTTTCAGTCCTAAATCATGCAAAGCTTGAATGGCTGTAAAGGTTGTGGCTTTGATCGGGTCGGCTACAGCAACAATGGCAGCAAGCTGTTGATCGATCGATACATAGAGCGGGGATTTCCCTTCATTGCCCATGCGTTCCGCCAGTGCTGAAAAGATTTGTGTATCTAAACCAAGTTTATGCATCAAATGATCTGCACCGATATAAATGCTTTGTCCTTCAACAACCGCCTGAATCCCTGCACCAGTCACGGAATCAAACTGGTCAACCTCTAAAAGTTGCACTTGCATCTCTTTCGCAGCTTGTACAATGGCATAGGCGATCGGATGCTCAGATTTCTGCTCTACAGAGGCCAATAACTGAAATACGCGATCTTTATCAAAAGCTTCAGTGACTTCAAAATCAGTCAGTTTCGGTTTACCTTCCGTCAATGTCCCCGTTTTATCGACCGCAACCACTTGCGTATTTTTGAGTTGTTGTAAGGCTTCACCTTTACGGAACAATACTCCAAGTTCTGCACCTCGCCCTGTACCGACCATGATAGATGTTGGCGTTGCCAAACCCATTGCACATGGGCATGCGATGATCAGTACTGCTACAGCATTGACTAAAGCATAGGTTAAACTCGGTTCAGGTCCTACAACATACCAAACTAAAAAGGTGATCAAGGCCAACGCCATCACCACAGGTACAAACCATAAAGTGACTTTATCCACCAAAGCTTGAATTGGTAATTTTGAACCCTGAGCCTGTTCGACCATATGGATAATTAGTGCCAAAACAGTATCTTGACCTACCGCAGTGGCTTGTATTTTCAAGGCCCCATTTTTGTTAATCGTTCCACCGACAACTTGATCACCGGCTTTTTTCTCGACAGGAATTGGCTCGCCACTGATCATGGATTCATCAATATAACTGTTCCCAGACACTACAGCACCATCGACTGGGCAACGTTCACCAGGCCGAATTTCAATCAACATACCTGTTTTAACATCACTAATCGGCAAATCTATAAAGGTACCAGATTGCTCTACACGTGCTGTTTTGGGTTGCATGCCGACTAAGTATTGAATAGCTTGCGATGTTTTACCTTTGGCTTTCGCCTCCATAAAACGACCCAAAAGAATCAACGCCACAATTACTGCGGCTGCTTCAAAGTACACATGAACCGTACCTTGCGGTAATAATTGCGGAGCAAATGTTGCAACACAAGAAAAACTATAAGCAGATAAAGTCCCGACTGCGACCAAAGAATTCATATCCGGGGCAAGTCGCGCAAGTGCTGGTATGCCGTGCTGATAAAAGCGTCTTCCGGGTAGGATTAACACCAAAGTGGTTAATATAAACTGAATATACCAACTATTTTGTGTTCCTAAATTATGCGCAATAAAATGATGAAAAGCTGGAATCATGTGTGATCCCATCTCCAAGATAAAAACAGGAACAGCGAGTACCAATGCGATGATTAAATCACGTTTGAGTAACCGAGCTTCGTCGGCTTTTTTTTCTGCCATTGTCGGTTGTTGCTGCGTAGCAATGCTAGCACTGTATCCCGCTTTTTTAACTGCCGCGATCAATTCTTGTGTTTTTGAAGCGGGAGCCTGAACAAAGGCTTTTTCACTGGCTAAATTTACCGTTGCTTTATTGACACCGTCTACAGCGTTTAAGGCTTTTTCAACCCGTGCCACACATGAAGCACAGGTCATTCCATCAATATTTAATTCAATATTGGGCTGTGCAATATGAAAACCTGCTTTTTCTACAGACTTCGCCAATGCAGAATTTTCAACAGATGCCAATGCCGTAATCGTGGCTTTTTCAGTTGCCAAATTCACTTTTGCATCGATGACTTCTGGAACTGTCTTTAATGCTTTTTCAACACGTGCAACACACGATGCGCAAGTCATCCCTTCAATTTCAAGCTCAATCTGCTTCTGTGCAACACCAAAACCTGCCTTTTCAACGGCCTGAATTACAGCAGAATAATCCACATTTTTATCACTCTGAACATGTGCTGTTTCAGTGGCTAAATTCACTTGAGCATCAGTGATGCCATCGACTTTTTTTAAGGCTTTTTCCACCCGTGCCACACAAGAAGCACAGGTCATCCCTTCAATAGCAAGTGTGCCATCAAAAAGTTTGTGTTCTGTCGAATCTGTCATGGCAACATCCCAATCATATGTGCTTGTTTTAGGCTATAGCTTAAACTTTACCACAATGGGAAGGTCAAGTTTTTCTGACTCACAGCAAGGCTTTTTTTTACGATATAAAAAATTGCGAATATTCAAAAATATAATCAATAATATTGAATAATCATTATTCAATTAGTTTGTTTTTCTGATATTAAAACTACACATTTCCTCATTATTCAGTAAGATAGAGATTCGTGACCACCAAACGAATTACTCTCTTTCGCATGTACAAACTGTCGAACATTTGCTTTAACTGCGCATATTTGTGTGCTTTTTTATTTTTAATTTTAAGTTGGAGTCTAGATCATATTGATGTTTGGCTCACTCAAGTGGTTATCCCTGCTGTCACGATATGCATACTCTTAGGCTTCCTGTTTAAATACATCGCTAGAAAGTTAGGACATGAACCGCCTAAACGAAAAATTAAACAACAAAATCCCAAAAACGATGATCAAGACGCGGCTTAAGACACGTACAAATAGCAAAATCATCAATAAAAAAGCCCATTCAATTGAATGGGCTTTTTTTCATGTCAGAATTATTAGTCAGCACTAATATCTTCAAATAAAACTGAAGAAAGGTAACGTTCACCACCATCCGGTAAAATGACCACAATGGTTTTGCCTGCATTCTCAGGACGTGCAGCAAGTTTTGCCGCCGCAGCCATAGCAGCACCGCTAGAGATACCCACTAAAATACCGTCATGAGTTGCCGTTTTACGCGCCCACTCAATTGCTTCAGCACTTTCAATACCGATCACTTCATCAACAAGGTCTAGATCTAAGTTACCCGGAATAAAGTTAGCGCCAATCCCTTGAATTTTGTGTGGCCCAGGAGTAAGTGTTTCGCCTTTTTTCGCTTGGGCAATAATCGGAGATTCAGCAGGTTCTACCGCAACAGAATAAAGCGGCTGATTTTTCACTTTTTCAAAATAACTTGAAATGCCAGAAATCGTACCACCTGTACCTACGCCCGATACTAAAATATCCACTTTACCACCAGTTGCTTCCCAAATTTCTGGGCCAGTGGTCAATTCATGAATTTTAGGGTTTGCAGGGTTTTCAAACTGTTGTGGTAAATAATACGTTTCAGGATGTTCGGCAACGAGGCGCTGTGCTTCTTCGACTGCACCTTTCATGCCTTTAGCAGGTTCAGTCAATACGAGATTTGCACCAAAAGATTTCAACACCTTACGGCGTTCGATACTCATACTTGCTGGCATGGTTAATGTAATTGCATAACCTTTCGCTGCTGCAACAAATGCCAAAGCAATGCCTGTATTGCCACTTGTAGGTTCTACAATATGCATACCCGGTTTTAATAAACCATTTTCTTCTGCATCTGCAATGAGAGCTGCACCTACACGACATTTCACTGAAAATGCTGGGTTACGGCTTTCAACTTTAGCCAAGACCGTTGCTTCTGACTGAATCGCACGATTAATACGAACTAAAGGTGTATTACCAATCGCTTCAGCGTTATTACTATATACTGCGATACCTAAATTACTCGTTGCTGGAAAAGCTGAATCTGTTGTCATGACTATTTATCCCTTGTGTATTTATTGAATACGATCTTTAGATGATACAATTATTTTCAAAGTGTGCATGATTTTTTAAGCTAATGTCTTATATTTATGTGCATTTTGCGAAAGCTTGCACTAAAATCAAGCAATAAATTTAACTGATTAACTAAATTTAAACTTATAAAAATTAATGATATTTGATTTCATAAAAAACCATAGAAATTGTCTTATTTATTCAATGTATTAAGCCGTGATATCCGTATACTTGAGCTGTTGTTAATCGTATGGACATATCCAATGAATACCGATCTGGAAATCACTACTATGCGTGATTCTGCCGAATTAGTCGTGGGCGTTTTAAAGTCGCTGGCAAATACGGATCGTCTACTAATTTTATGTCATCTAGCACAGCAAGAATTGAATGTGTCTCAGATTGAAGAAATCACTGATATTAAACAGCCAACCCTCTCACAACAACTGATGATGTTACGCAAAAGTGATGTTGTGACCACGCGTCGTGATGGAAAGCAAATTTATTATTCAATTAAAGATGCAAATTTAGTTCAAGTTCTCAATACTCTTTACCAATTGTATTGCAACCAATCTTATAAATAACACTCAGTTATTTTAAAATTTCAAGCCAGACATGCTGTTCTTGCACCACTATAGATGAATTATCGCAATGGACAGCAATTCAATACCTTAATTTACCCTCCACACTTCTTTTAAATATCAATAATTATTTCGAATATCCTAAGCTTTAAATCAGCTCATACTTTTCATTAATTCATTTAGAATGATGGTTTCTTATATATCCCACAAATGTACTGCAATATTGTACGGTCAAATTTATTGCACAAGACTTCTTAGCATTTTTTGTGCATAATATATATGAAATTGTGATTTAGATAAGTTTATGTCAGATTTAAAACCTCATTTCTTACAGAAATTTCCAGCTTGGCAGTGGTTACAGCACTACAGCCCCGTGAAATTTAAATCTGATGTACTTGCTTCGCTGATCGTGATTGCCATGTTAGTCCCTCAAGGTATGGCGTATTCCATGCTTGCAGGTTTACCTCCAATCATGGGTTTATATGCCAGTATTTTACCGATGATTGTCTACGCCCTCATTGGTGGAAGTTCAACCTTATCGATTGGCCCTGTGGCAATCATTTCGATGATGACTTTCGCCACGCTCAATCCGCTATTTGAAGTTGGTTCGCCTGTTTATATTGAAGCAGCGACACTTTTGGCCTTAATGGTCGGCCTGATTTCTCTGATGCTAGGTGTACTACGTTTTGGTTTTTTAATTCAGCTGATCAGTCATCCTGTCATTAAAAGCTTCATTATTGCCTCGGCTCTGCTCATTGCGCTCGGTCAGTTTAAGTTTCTCGTCGATGTCCCGCTAAAAGCCAACAACATCCCTGAGTTTGTTTTAAGTCTGTGGGAATACCTGAGTTTAACTCACTTTGCTTCACTCATCTTTGGTGTGCTGGCCATACTGTTTTTAATCTATGTACCAAAAATGTTGGCCACTCAATCAATTCAATCTCGATTCGGCTCTACTGCCTTTCTAAGTAAAGCACTTCCATTGATACTAGTGGTGATCTCAATTGCATCAGTGATGTTATTTGACCTGCAAAATGTCGGGATTAAAACCGTCGGTGAAATTCCTTCAGATTTTCCACCCTTAAGCTTTCCACATTGGAACTGGGAACTGGTACAAACCTTACTGCCCGGTGCAACAATGATTGCCATGATCAGTTTTGTTGAGTCACTGTCTATCGCCCAAGCCACTGCCTTACAACAACGCAGCCAACTCAATAGTAACCAAGAGTTGATCGCTTTAGGTTTAGCCAATCTAAGCGCAGGTGTTAGCTCTGCCTTTCCTGTGACGGGTAGCTTATCGCGTACAGTTGTTAATGCAGATGCAGGTGCAAAAACACCGATGGCTGGCGTGTTGTCGTCATTGCTGATTATCGTTGTCAGTCTCTACTTCACTGGTTTTTTCCAAGACTTACCTTTAGTGATCTTGGCGGCCACGATTATTGTTTCTATTTGGAAATTAGTCGACTTTAAACCTTTTGTGGATACATGGCGTTATTCAAAAGCTGATGGTATTGCGATGTGGGTGACCTTTTTCGGTGTGGTGTGTATCGACATTTCTACTGGTCTCATTATTGGTATTATTTCTACCTTTATTCTGTTGTTATGGCGCATCAGTCGTCCACACATTGCGGTGATCGGTTTAGTCGAGGGCACACAGCACTTCCGCAATGTACAGCGCCATCATGTCTATACCGCACCACATATTCTGTCGCTCCGTATAGATGAAAATATCTCGTTTTTAAATGCCAATACGCTTAAAGGTTTCTTGATCAATGAAGTCAGTGAAAATATTGACCTAGAACATGTTGTTATCAACTGCTCAAGCGTCAGTTCAATTGACCTCAGTGCCTTAGAAATGTTGGAAGATTTAAATGCTGAATTATCAAAATTAGATATTCGACTGCATTTTTCCGAGGTCAAAGGCCCTGTCATGGACAAATTGCAGCACTCAAAACTACTCACGCATTTGAGTGGTCAAATTTTTCTCACCCACTATCAAGCAGTTAAAGAGCTTGCGACAGCCAGTTCTGAGTACCAAATTTAAAGGCCTATTAGCTCACTGTTTAATCAATGCGAATTTGATAAACAGTGAGTTTTGAAGGGTTTACATTTTAATACACAAAAATAGATTATAAAAAACAAAGGTTTATTTTTAAATTAAATTATTTTTTAAGCATGCGACATTTTCGTATAAAATACAGGGCTAATTTTCATCATTTTGTCATTGTAATTCTGACAAGGCTCTCCTATGTTTTCAGCATTTACACGCTTGAGTTTAGTAACCCGAATTATTATCGCCATTATTTTAGGTGTATTGGTTGCTGTTGTTGCTCCAGGCGTTGCACCCTATTTAAGTTTGCTTGGTGATTTATTCATTAAGGCATTGAAATCCGTAGCACCGATACTGGTCTTTGTACTTGTGCTGTCATCCATTGCAAATTTCAAAGTGGGTAGCAGTAATGCATATATTAAACCAATTATATTGATGTACGCTATTGGTATGTTCCTTGCTGCTTTAAGTTCAGTAGTAGCAAGCCTTTTATTCCCTAGTACATTAATTCTTGATGTTGCTGCAGAAAACCTTGTGCCGCCAGGCAGTCTTGCTGAAATATTGAAAAACTTATTATTAAGTTTTGTCGCAAACCCTGTTACAGCAATTTCTGAAGCAAATTTCATTGGTATTTTGGCTTGGGCTGTTGCCTTAGGTATTGCATTTCGTCATGCATCAGAGAACACCAAAGTCTTTGTATCTGACGCTGCTGATGCAGTGAATAAAGTGATCCGTTTAGTGATTAACTTTGCACCTATTGGTATCTTCGGTTTGGTTGCTGTTACATTTGCCGACTCAGGTCTAAAAACGCTTGTTAGTTATGCGCACTTACTTGCGGTATTACTCGGTACCATGTTCTTTGTAGCTTTGGTCATTAACCCACTAATGGTGGCATTTATGACTCGCTCAAACCCGTTCCCATTGGTTTTCCAATGTCTACGTGAAAGTGGTATCACTGCATTCTTTACACGTAGTTCCGCTGCAAACATTCCAGTTAACTTAGACCTTGCAAAGCGTCTTGGTGTACCAGAGTCAACTGCAAGCGTAGCGATTCCTTTAGGTGCAACTGTCAATATGGCAGGTGCATCGGTCACAATTACAGTCCTCACACTAGCAGCAGTTCATACTTTGGGCATTTCTGTTGATTTCAGCACAATGTTGATTTTATCAGTCGTTGCTACCGTTTCTGCATGTGGTGCTTCAGGTGTTGCTGGTGGTTCATTGCTGCTTATTCCAGTGGCTTGTGGCCTGTTTGGTATTTCAAGTGATATCGCGATGCAAGTTGTAGCCATTGGTATGGTTATTAGCGTACTCCAAGATTCAACTGAAACCGCTTTAAACTCTTCGACTGACGTATTATTTACAGCTGCAGTAGACCGTGGTTTAAGATAATATCCTGATATTGGATACTTTTTAAGGCGAGGCCATGCCTTTACAGACTTTACCGCTTTGGATACAACTGGGTGCTTTTTTCCTCGCAGTGAATGCAGGAATGATTAATGTACTTGGACTGGTGACCATCTTGCACCAGTCAGTATCTCACATGACCGGTAATGTCAGTATGTTAGCCATGGCCTTCATTGCATGGCAGCCAGCTACGATTATTTATTTGAGTTTAGTCTTGCTTTGTTATGTGATTGGCTCATTTTATAGTGGGCTTATTCTTGGAAATAGTCACTTTAGCTTAACGCGACGTTATGGCGTCCCCTTAAGCTTGGTGGCTTTTTTTATTGTCCTGTGTTGGCTGCTATTGCCCTATTTTCCACGTTATGCTTTGCTTTGGGCTTGTGTGGCGATGGGTGTACAAAATGCAATGGTTAGCCACTATAAAGGTACCATTATACGTACCACACACCTCTCTGGTGTTTTGACCGATTTAGGTTTGGCTTTGGGTTATAAAGCCCGTGGACTTCCGGTTGAGTCTAAACGTGTGGTCTTACATTTATTAATTTTGGCTGGATTTATCGTTGGTGGCATACTTGCCAGTTGGCTTTATCCTTATTTAAAATTAAACGCATTCTTGATTCCTGCCGCACTCAGTTTAATCATGAGCGCGGTATATTGGATCATCTATTTTCATTATCGACATATACACGATTAGTTGGAACGTACTATGGTTAAAAATGCATTACAGGCGCAACTGCTTAAAGCAGGTCTGGTCGATAATAAAAAGGCAAAAAAATTGTCTAAACAAGCCGTACATGAAAAACGTACTGGTGAAAGTAAAGATGCTGAAATCAAGGCGAAAATTGAGCAAGATCAGCAGCAGAAAATGGCCAAAGATCATGCTTTAGAGCAAGATCGTAAAGCAGTTTTGCAAGAAAAAGAATTAAAAGCTGCCATCATGCAAATGATTAATCAGCATAAAATTCGTGATACCGATGGCGAATCGACCTATCAATTTATCGATGATACCAAGATCAAAAAGCTTTATATCAATCAGCAAATTTATAATGCCCTTGTTGCGGGTAGTCTTGTTATTGCACGTGAAAATAGCAACTATGCTTTTTTACCAAAAGAATTAGCCGACCGTATTAATGCGAAAATGGAAGGCTTTATTATTGTGAATAATTCTGAAGTGAATGAGCAAACCACGGATGAAGAAGATCCATATGCAGCTTATGTAATTCCTGATGATTTAATGTGGTAAGCATTTCATATCGCTAATGAAGCTCCTAATTAGGGGGCTTTTTTTAGCTCAACATTTATTTATTTTAGTTCATCAATTAGGTTATACCTTCAAAAAATCATTTTTAGCACAAAATAAGTAACATTATGGACTATACATGTCGTAACTCCGTAAAGTTTACGAGTATAAAATTGCTTATATAATCATCATAATTACAATAGTTTGATCATTAAGCCTTTCATTTACTTCAATAAGAGTAGGATAATTTTGGAAAAATTTCAGTTCATTAAAAATATTCAAGATTGGTCAGATCAATACCCTTGGTTAGAAATGCTGACATCGCTCAGTCTCATTATTATTTTTGCCATCATTGCAAATTTTATCGCCAAGCAAATCGTGGTGCGTGGAATTCGTAAGCTCGTTTCTAAAATGGCCTTTAGCCATAGTCAAATTTTGTCAGAACATAGTGTGATTAAACGCTTTGCTAACATTGTTCCAGCAATTGTGATCTTAAATGGCATAACCACAGTCCCACATTTATCTGTGAAATTTACTTCAATCGTGCAGATGGCTTGTCAGGCTTTTATTTTCTTGACCATTGCTTTGGCAATTTCTGAATTACTGAATATTTTTAATCTGATTTACCAACGTAATCCAAAATCTAGAAACAAACCGATTAAAGGCTATTTGCAGTTGGTCAAATTGATCATTTTTTTGGTGTGTGGCCTGATGATTTTAGGTACTTTCCTGAAAAAAGATGTATTTACATTACTCGCAGGCTTTGGTGCTATGGCGGCTGTGCTCATGTTGGTTTTTCAGAACACCATTTTGTCACTGGTGGCTTCGGTACAAATTTCTTCTTATGATATGGTGCGAATTGGTGACTGGATTGAGATGCCGTCGCTTAATGCAGATGGCGATGTCATTGATATGTCATTACATACCATTACCGTGCAGAACTTTGATAAGACCTTTACCACGATTCCAACCAATAAACTGGTGACTGACACCTTTAAAAACTGGCGTGGTATGGCACAGTCAGGTGTGCGCCGCATCAAACGCTCGCTTTATATTGATCAAAGCTCTATTCATTTCATGACACAGGATGAGCAAAATAAACTCAAAGAATTTTTATTGCTAGATCAATATCTTGATCATAAGCATGAAGAGCTTGCTCAGTTTAATCAGCAACTTTCAAATCAATCGAAATATAATCAGCGCCGTTTAACCAATCTTGGGACCTTTCGTGCCTATGTAGAATTCTACTTGCAACAGCATTCAGGCATTGCCCAACACCAAACGATTTTGGTGCGTCAGTTACAACCCACGAGTGAAGGCATACCTTTAGAGATTTATGCTTTTAGTAAAACAATTGCATGGAAAGATTATGAAGCGATTCAATCTGATATCTTTGATCATCTGATTGCAATCACACCTGAGTTTGGTCTTAAAATCTATCAAGCCCCTTCTAGTGCCGATTTTAAAGACCTCGTTCAACCAAATGCCGATAAAAGTTAAGAGCTAAACTTTCCTCTCCCCATGTATATTCAAAGAAGAAATTCCGCAAATTAAAAAAGTCACAATGGCTTTTGAATATACTTGGGGCTATCGGTTACCCCCCTCTACTTCCGCAATTACTTTAGATCATGCGATATAAGGAATAAAAGCGAATCAGATAAATGCGCTAATCGCTCGATTCCTTAAAAATATAATTCATCCGAAACAACTAAATATAATTAAAAAATCAGAACAAATACTATACAAATGTAGACATTTTTAGATACTATTTGTTAACAGTTGCATAAAAACGCTTCTAAAATAGGAACTTGATCATGGAAGGCCCCAATCAACCTTCTCGGAAATCAGTTAAAAACGAATCACAATTACTCATAGAATCGATGAATCGCACTTCTGCCAAACATACGCTTATACAGGCAGAAGCATGTGACCTAGAGAATCGTGTCCGTATTGAGCGTGCTTTATCTGACCCGATTGCACGTATTCCGGCACAGTTTAAAAATGCTTATTACAAATTTTTGTACTACAAACAGAAAGACTATTTAAAACAGGTCAACTATTTCGCTCAATTGGCTTTTTTAATCTATTTTTGGGCAGATCGCTATGTCCTGCCAGACATAGAAATGCTTTCGGGTGTGATACGTATCATTGCCATTATTGGTGCATTTAGCCTAAATTATGTTCTGTTTAAATATATCAAACAGATTAAATTGCTTGATTTAATTTTGCCACTCGCCACTTGTCTTTCAGCGATTCTCTGGTTTGAGATATTACTTCAGTCGAAAAATGAACTGGTTCATAGCTATCAATATGCCGCCATTATTTTGATTGTATTGGGTAATTTAAGTATTCATGTGCATTTTCGCCCTTCGATCATCACCTCAGCCATGATCACGGCAGCGATCCTTTTTGGCGCATGGCGCATTAATGATTTTGGTGATTTTACAATATTTTTATTGGTGTACGTTCCTGTGCTGCTGTTCAGTATGTATATCTGCTGGAACTCTACGCTCAACTCTCGTAAAACGTTTCTAAGAGCGCTGCTAGATGACTGGAACTTTCATACCCTGCGCAAAATTGCCCATACGGATGAATTAACCCAGTTAAGCAATCGTCGCCAATTTGTACATGCTGCAAATAAAAAAATCCAAGAAACCCCAATGACGGTCTGTACCAGTCTTTTGATTTTTGATGTCGATCATTTTAAAGCGATTAATGATCAATACGGACATGATGTCGGCGATCAAGTGTTATGCCAAATTGCTGAAATTGCACGGAAAGAATTGCGTTTTTACGATATATTGGCGCGTTTCGGGGGTGAAGAATTTATTGTACTTTTGCCTTATACCGTCCCAGAAGATGCATTAAAAATTGCTGAACGGTTAAGACATAAAATGGAACAATACCAGTTTTATATAGATGGTCAATTGGTGAAATTTTCGATCTCCATTGGTGTTTCCAAAATTGACCCTAACCACGCCAAACTTGATCAGTTAATTAAACAAGCCGATATTGCTCTATACGAAGCAAAACGCCAAGGTCGTAATCGGGTTGTACATTTTAATTCTATGAACTTTTGCAGCCAAGTTTTTAAGTAAATAAACAAATCAAAATGGAGAAAAACCAGCGAATCCATTACACTCAGAGCTGAAGAAAGAAAGATTAATTACAGTAAAATTCTCAGGTTATCTGCATGCTTAAATGGTTTGAAAATTTAGTTGACGCTTATCCTGAACAGGACTTGAATAAACCATTGCCGACAAAATTTTTCCCCTTTGTATGGCAAGCTGCGACTGGCGTAAAAAAATACCTATTGTTATTGGTACTCTGTACAGCTGGTGTGGCGAGTTTTGAAGCATTGCTTTATTCCAAAATTGGCGATTTAGTCAATTGGATCAGTAAGTCTCAACCTGAAACCTTTTTACAGCAGCACCAGACCAATCTGACCATTTTGAGCTTTATTTTATTGGCAAATATCTTCTTTTCTTGCCTTCAAACCATTATTAAACATCAGATTCTATATAGCACCTTTCCAATGCGCCTACGTTGGAGATTTCATAACTTATTACTGAAACAAAGTTTAGATTTCTTCCACAACGACTTTGCAGGTCGTTTATCTGCCAAAGTCATGCAAACTTCACTGGCTGTACGTGAGTTTTGGATTATTCTTGGTGACATGTTGGCCTATGTCTTCATTTACCTGATTTCGATCACCGTGATTTTAGGTGCTATATCGCCACTGTTGATTGTTCCATTATTACTTTGGCTGGCTTTATTTATTGGTTCTGCATGCTATTTCATCCCTAAATTAAGCAAAATTTCAAATGAACAAGCCAATGCACGCGCAGTAATGACTGGTCGTGTCACCGATGCCTACACCAATATTCAAACGGTGAAATTGTTTGCCCATGCAGGCCGTGAAAGCCAATATGCCAAAGCCTCAATGAAAGAATTTATGGTGACGGTGTATAAGCAAATGCGACTTGCTGCAAAATACAACATCGCGACGAATTTGCTGATCATTGTTTTATATGGTGGCGTACTTGGAACAGCCGTTTGGCTCTGGATGGATGGTCAAGCTGAGCTTGGGGTCATTGCAGCAGCGACCGCCATGATTTTAAAACTCAGTAGTATTTCCGAGTTTATGATGTGGCAAACGTCTGCCCTTTTTGAAAATGTCGGGACAATTCAAGATGGTATGAAGACTATGGGCCGCCCGATTCATATTCAAGATAAACCTGATGCAACCGACTTAAAAGTACAGCAAGGCGAAATTAAATTTGAAGATGTCAGTTTTGCTTATAATGATAAAAATGTCATCGATCAATTTAATTTAACCATTCGACCAGGTGAAAAAATCGGTATAGTCGGGCGTTCAGGTGCCGGAAAATCGACATTAATTCAACTTTTGCTCCACTTTTACGATATCAACCATGGTCGTATTTCGATTGATGGCCAAAATATAGAAGATATTACCCAAGATAGCTTAAGAAAAAATATTGCTTTGGTGACCCAAGACACCTCGTTATTGCATCGCACGGTTGAAGAAAATATTAAATATGGCCGTCCGAATGCGACTGATGAAGAAATGTATGATGCAGTACGCAAAGCGAAAGCTGATGAATTCATTCCTCAATTGATCGATTTACGTGGTCAACGGGGCTATGACGCATTTGTTGGTGAACGTGGTGTTAAATTATCTGGCGGTCAGCGTCAACGTATTGCAATTGCTCGAGTATTTTTAAAAGACGCACCAATTTTAATTTTAGATGAAGCCACAAGTGCGCTCGATTCAGAAGTCGAAGCTGCGATTCAATCGAGTTTAGATGATTTGATGCAAGGCAAAACTGTGATTGCCATTGCGCATCGACTGTCAACAATTGCGCAAATGGATCGATTGATTGTCTTGGATCAAGGACGTATTGCTGAGCAAGGCACCCATGAAGAGCTTGTCGCTTTGAATGGTATTTATGCACACTTGTGGCAGCGTCAAACCGGTGGCTTTTTAATAGAACAACATAAAGTAGAATCAAAGGAAGATGAAAATGCTGTATCTGGAAGACCTTAAAGTTGGTGATCACTTTAGCAGTCGTGAATATGAAATGACTGTTGAAGAAATAAAAAAATTTGCCAACGCTTATGATCCTCAGGAATTTCATACAGATGAAGTCAAAGCCCAACAACACCCGATCTTTCAAGGGCTAGCGGCAAGTGGTTGGCATACTGCTGCTGTAACAATGCGCTTATGGACTGAATGTTTCCCTGTGGCTTATGGCTTAATTGGCTCAGAGTCAAGTCTGCGTTGGCCGCGCCCAACACGTCCGGGGGATAAAATTCGTGTAGAAGTTGAAATATCAGCAATTACTCCGTCGAAAAGTAAGACAGACCGCGGCATTGTGACCTATGTTACTCAAGCGCTCAATCAGCACAATGACGTTCTGTATATGTCTACGACCAAAATTGTGGTCTTTTCCAAAGATTTTAAACCGAATTAATCCTTAACGGCCTACTTTACAACGCTAAGGTAGGCCGCTATAAATAGTTGAGCCTAGTCAGTTTGTCCAACAATTTTTGTGGGATACAACACAGAATCATGCCAATATAAGCTTGAACAGAAGAAAAACCCGCATTGCAACGGAACGCTATGAAAACAATTAATTCCCGTCAGGATCAGGGTATTCCCGGAGTATATGGATTGCTCCTTTTAGATGTGGTCTCTCGATGGGGCTACACTGCAGAGACATTATTTAGTCCCTTCGGATTAAACAGCGAACAATTGGCTGAACCAGATTTCCGTATTCCAACACCCATCGCCAATCAATTGGTAGAGCACGCACTACGTTTAACTGGTGAGCCAACATTAGGTTTTCATTTAGGCAACCAAATGCGCATCTCGATTCATGGTTTTATTGGCTATGCCATCATGACGGCGAAGGACATAACCGATGCCTTAGTCTTGGCAAACCGTTTTATTCAGTTACGCATGCCCTTTTTACAGCTTTTTTTCTCGACATTTGGAACCAAAGCTACTGTTCAACTACAAACCGACGTTACGATTGAGCCTTTGCGTACTGAGATTTCAATTGCCTTAATTTTTGGCATGATCAGCATGGGCAAAGCAATTACCGGTGTGGATTATTCTGCTGGTGAAATTGATTTTGATTTTCCTCAACCTGAAGGTTTTGAGCGGTTTATTGCAAAATATCCACGCCACCAATTTAGATTTGATCAGCCACATCTCTTACTTAGTTTTGATAAGCAATATTTAACCAATAAATTGGTCCATGCAGACCCAATTGCCAGTCAAATCGCGATTAACCAATGTGAAGCTGAACTCTCAGCTTTGGGCGAACGTCACCGTATTGCCATGCGCGTTCGTGATATTTTAACCAACTCCGAACAGCACTATCTAAGTATCGAAAGTGTTGCTGAACGGCTACACATGTCCGATCGAACCCTTAAACGCCAACTTGCTGCCGAAGGGACTTCATTTTCAACATTGGTCGACGAAGTTCGCTACCGTCATGCTACTTCGCTCCTGTCACGAACTGATTTTACCTTAGAGCAAATTGCTGATGAATTGGGCTATAGCGATGTCGCCAATTTTAGCCGTGCTTTTAAGCGTTGGAGTGGTCGTAGCCCAAGCAATTGGCGTAAAGATCCGTACTTATAAGTCTTTTGTTTTAAGTAAAAAGCATGTATAACTCATGCCAAAAATGAATTTAATGGATTTAAGGAGTTATCAATGAATCATCCTTCAGATTTAAAGTACGCAAGTACACATGAATGGGTGCGAATTGAAGGTGACCTTGTTGTTACAGGCATTTCTGATCATGCACAAGACGCATTGGGTGATTTAGTTTATGTTGAAGCACCAGATGTTGGTCAACATATCACTGCTGGCGAACAAGCGGGTGTGGTTGAGTCGGTAAAAACCGCTTCTGATATTCATGCTCCGGTTTCTGGTGTGGTTGTTGAAGTCAATCCAGACCTTGAAGATGATCCAGATTTTGTAAACGATGCGCCTTATAGCAAAGGTTGGATTTATAAAATTAAACCAGACAATATGGCTGATGTAGATGCTTTATTGACCAGCGAACAATATGAAGCTGGCCTGTAAATATTTCTAATATCTAAAAAAATCAGCCCTCAGGCTGATTTTTTTATTTCAATATGATGGCTGAATTGGCTTATATACCATTTGCATGAATATGCAGCTTATATTTCTTCCGAAGCTTCGGTACTTTCAGGTTCTTCTTTCTTTTCTTCAACCATACTAAAGGATTGCGCAGCCGCTGAAGTACCATTTGCACGTGAACTTTTCAGTTTAATTTGCAAACGTAATTCATTAGTTGAATCGGCATTTCTTAAGGCTTCTTCATAAGAAATTGAACCGTCATTATATAAATCAAATAAAGCTTGGTCGAAAGTTTGCATCCCAAGTTCACGAGATTTTGCCATGATCGCTTTTAATTCATGAAACTCACCTTTCAAAATCAAATCTGAAATAAGTGGCGTGTTTAACATGATTTCAACGGCTGCACGTCGTCCTTTGCCATCTTCAGTCCGGATTAATCGCTGCGAAACAATCGCTTTCATATTGCTCGATAAATCCATAAGCAATTGATTTCTTCGCTCTTCTGGGAAGAAGTTAATGATTCGATCTAGGGTTTGATTGGCATTATTTGAATGTAGCGTACCTAAACATAAATGCCCTGTTTCAGCAAAGGCAATCGCATGTTCCATCGTCTCGGTGTCACGAATTTCACCGATTAAAATCACATCTGGCGCTTGTCTTAGAGTGTTTTTTAAGGCGTTATGCCACGAATGACTGTCTACACCGACTTCACGATGTGTAATCATGGATTTTTTATGCTTATGCACATATTCCACTGGGTCTTCAACAGTGATGATATGCCCTGCGCTGTTTTCATTTCGATAATCAATCAGCGCCGCTAAAGAGGTTGATTTCCCTGAACCTGTTCCGCCAACCACTAAAACCAAACCACGTTTTTCCATAATTACATGCTTAAGCGAAGCCGGTAATTTAAGTTTTTCAAAGTTTGGAATTTCTGCGGTAATGGTACGAATGACCATACCTACATGTAACTGTTGCTGAAATACATTGACACGAAAACGTGAAACGTTTGGCACACTAATCGCAAAGTTACATTCTAATTCTTTCTCAAATTCTTTGCGCTGCTTCTCATTCATCAAACTATAGGCGAAAAGCTTTGTTTTCTCAGCATCAAGCGCTTGCTGCCCAAAAGGTTTCATCATGCCTTGATGTTTAATACTTGGTGGAAAATCTGCCGTAATAAATAAATCAGAACCACCATATTCAACTACTTTTGTTAACATGTGGAACATAAAACGGCGTGCTTCTTCCAGCAATTCAGCAGTGTACATCAACTTCCCCAATATAAAATTTCAAACACCCAAGCACAGATTGTCATTATTTCTGGCGCTGTATTGGGCTTAGACATTATTGTGCATAAAAAGTGTGACTCACTCAAACATAAAATACTGAATTATCAGTATATATTTTAAAATATGGGCCATATTTCAATTTTTACATCACAGTTTACAATAAAGTAAATTTCAAAATAAAAGCCTTAGAACAATCAATATTCTAAGGCTTTGGGCTACATTAATTCAGACTGAGTATGCTCTGGATTGTTAAGCACTACGTTTGATTTGTGATGCACGAAGTTCATTCGCAACCTGTTGAATTAAATCAATGGTTTTGTCCCAACCTAAGCATCCATCTGTTACAGATTGACCATAAGTCATGTCACAACTAATTTTTTGATTACCATCCACTAAATGACTTTCTAACATCACACCACGCACTTGGGTATGCTCACGCTCCGCCACAATTGTACGTAATATTTCAGGTTGCTTCATTGGGTCTTTATGGCTATTACCATGACTACAATCGATCACTAAAGCTGGTAAATCGCCTTTTGCTTTGCTGCGAATTTTGTCTATTTCAGCCAAACTATAATTTGGACCTGTATTGGAACCACGTAAAATCAAATGTGCTTGCGGGTTGCCAACGGATTCTAAAATACACGGTAAACCGGCTTGGCTCATACCTAAGAACTGGTGTGGATGCGAAGCAGATTGAATGGCATCTAGTGCAATTTGGATTGATCCATCTGTTCCATTTTTGAAACCGATGCTGTATGGCATATGACTTGAGATTTCACGATGAATTTGTGATTCGCTGGTACGCGCACCGATTGCACCCCAAGCCAAAAGGTCATCAAAATAACCCGTCGCCATTGGGCTTAAAATTTCAGAGGCGATCGGCAAACCCATTTCAATAATTTGTAAGTACAGCTCACGTGATTTTTCTAAGCCCAACTGCATATTAGATGAACCATCTAAACTTGGGTCATACATATAGCCTTTCCAGCCCACTGTAGTACGTGGTTTCTCAATGTATGCGCGCATCACAAGAAAAATTTGATCTGAAACCTGTGCCTGTAATTGTTTTAATTTTTCAGCATATTCCAACGCAGCAATTGGATCATGGATTGAACATGGGCCGCTAATAATCATTAGACGCGGGTCTTGACCCGTCAAAATATTTTGAATCGTTGCACGATGTGCAGCAATTTGCTCTGCAGCATGAACTGATAAAGGTAATTGTTGTTTCAGTTGATGTGGCAAGCTCAAAAGTGTTTCTTTTGGCTGTGTAGATTTCTGAATTTCTGAATTTTGAGTTTGTTGTAAAGCTGTATTTAGCGCATTCATTGGTTCTATTCCTTTGGACTGTACGTATAAACAGTCCGATCTTTTATCTGAGCGTTATGGGACTTTGGGACTTCAAGGCTTTAGACATAGATTGACTAAAGTAAAACCAATAACCGTTGCTAAAATATGAATTATTTACTGTAAACATGAGATTTCTCCAAAAATATTATAAAAATCAAGACATAAAAAAACCTGATCAGGGTTGCCGATCAGGTATAAACTTGGTGGGCAACCTTTTTCATGCCCGAACGCGTTCAGGCAATTATCTAAACTGCCAGAAGTAATAATATGCGTTTGAGATTAAAGGTTGCTTTAACATCTTGATTTCATCAAAAAGTATCTGTCTGAAAATTAAAATACGCTGTATTCATCGGTTTGACAATAGTTTTTTGCTATTTTGTTGTATTAAATAACGCTGCTGTAAATAATTGCGACCTATTTTTAAAATTTGATGTATTGATTAATAAATAAACATTTATTAGACTGCACAACATTAGGCTGTCTTAAGATTTTTTCCATTTATTTTTAATTCGAGTATTTGCCAATGAAGTAAGCCCTGTTTTTTTCATCATCAAATCCATTTTTTTGATGTGCAAACACATGGCTAATGACTTCGACTGCATTTTCACCAATATTGTCTTTTTTATAGAGTAAAATTAGTTATTTGTATTGCGCATCTTTGCTATCGCAAGGTGCATCTATGACTCAAACGGCTTGTACAATTTCCAAATTTAGCTTGGAATTTCCATCCAAAACACTTTTTAAAAACCTGAAATTTAACCTCAATCAACAGCAACTTTCGGCATGTATTGGTCGCAATGGTTTAGGAAAATCCTGCATCCTTAAAATCTTACATGAGCAAAATCTGAAAGATCTCCCCTATGAAGGTGAAATTTCATGGAATGTACCACATGCCTATTTATCACAATTTTCTCGACTAGAAGCTGACACGATTGCTTCTGCACTCGGTGTTGAAGATTTATATGACTCATTTCAACGTATCGAAATAGGCAGCGCAAGTTTTGAAGACTTTGAGCTGACTGAAAACCAATGGCACCGTCCTGCACTATGGCAGCAACAACTTAAGCAAGCTTCACTACCAACAGATTTAAATTTCCCAGTCGCTCAGCTGAGTGAGGGGCAAAAAACCAAATTGGCATTGTGTGCATTATTTTTAAAAACTGACCACTATTTACTTTTGGATGAACCTAGTAACCATTTAGATGCATCCTCACGCTTATGGCTCATCGATCGTTTAAAAAACCATCCTGCGGGTGCATTCGTCATCAGTCATGATCGAGAATTGCTGCAACATGTAGAGCATATCTATGCTTTAAATGAGTTTGGACTCAGTCATGTTACTGGAAACTATGAAGACTACGTTCAACAAAATGATCTGCAAAATAAAGCCTTACAGCGTAATGCTTTACAACAGCAGCGTGAGTTAAAACAACTCAAATTACAACAACACGAAACACAGATGAAAGCGCAAAAACGAGAACAACAAGGGCGTGTCCTACGCAAGTCAAGCACCCAAGCCAAAGTGTTACTCGATTTTAAAAAGGAACAAGCCGGTCAAAGCCTCGCTTCAGTTCAAACACAACAGCAGAAGCAATTGGAAGAAAAGAGATCTCAACTGATTCAGTCACAGCAACAACTTGAGCATGTCAAAGAGCAGCAATTCGTTTTTCAACATCACGCTGAAAAAACAGGAGAAATCTTAAGAGTTAAACATTTTCATCGCAAAACATCTCAGCACCAGCCTTTCGACTTGGCCTTACAGGCAGGTGAAAAAATTCATTTAAAAGGAAAAAATGGTATTGGTAAATCTACATTTCTAAAGTATTTGAGTCAGACCACATCACAGTCTAGCCATGAAACGTTTTTGTCTGTGCATACCCTGTATTTAGATCAAAACTTGAGTAATTTATCACCTGAACTGAGTGTTTTGGACAATTTGGCAAAGTTTAATCCTGAGGTTTCGTCAACGGAATGGCGTAATCAACTCGGTCAACTTAGAATCCGTGGTCAAAAAGCGGAACTGCCATTTCACTGTTTAAGTGGTGGTGAGCGTTTAAAAGTGACCTTGTTGGGCTTAAATTATTTAACACCGAATATTGAGCTTTTATTGTTAGATGAACCTGAAAGTCACTTAGATATAGAGTCTAGAATGTTATTGGCTCAAGCCATTCAGCATTATACAGGTGCGGTGATCCTCGTTTCACATGATGCTTATTTTGTAGAATCTTGTGGCATTCAGAATAGCGTGCAAGTAGTTGAATAACTCTCGCTCGCTAGATATATCTAAAAAAGCCAAAGTAGATGAACGCTACTTTGGCGAATTTAATGCTTTAGAAATCATCCATTGGAAGCATTAAGGGCAATATTGCTAAACAATACTGTATTTTAACACCCGATTTTCTTCATGATTTTTTGTTTAAGGCGCTGCTGAAGTGAAGCTGAACGTTCCTTAAGCTCGGCACGCCAGTCATTTGGCACTGAACATTTCGCGAGTCGAACCCAAACGCTGGCAAACTGTTTGATAAAACTGGCTTCGTTGTAGTGAATACCATATTCCTCACAAAGTGCTTTAATTTTAGGTGCGGCTTCTGCATAGCGGTTTGCAGGCATATCAGGGAATAAATGGTGTTCAATTTGGTGACTCAAATTACCACTGAGTATATGCAACCATTGTGTTCCACTAAAATTACTGGAGCCACGAATTTGACGGAGATACCACTCTGCTCGAGTTTCATTTTCGGTATTGTCCATCTCAAAGTTTTCCGCATCTTCAGTAAAATGGCCATTAAAGATGACAGCGGAAGCCCATAAGCTACGAATCACGTTGGCTAAAGCATTTCCTGCAAATACAGGAATCGCATTGGGACCTGCAATAAGCGGGAAAAACACATAATCTTTAATCACTTGGCGCTTAATTTTCTGACGTACATCGGCTGCTTCATGCCATACATCTTTCCAAGTTTTGGTTTTATACGCAATAACATCTTCTAAATGTAAACGTTGAATGCCGACATACCACTCAAAGAAAACCATGAGTTGGGCAGCCAATGGAATATTAAAAAGGAAACGTGGCTCCCACTTTTGCGATTCACTTACACGGATTAAGCCATAGCCGACATCATGGTCCATACCGACAATATTGGTATAGGTATGATGCACATAGTTATGGGTATATTTCCAGTCTTGACCTGTGGCAATGGTATCCCAATCATAATTAGCACCATTTAAACTCGGGTCATTTAACCAATCAAACTGACCATGCATCACATTATGACCAAGTTCCATGTTCTCTACAATTTTAGAAATACCCAATAAACCCGTACTCATTAACCAAACTGGTGGAATCCAACCTGCAAACATCAACATGCCACGAGATGCGATCTCACTATAACGGACAAAATTGCGAATTTTATAAATATACGCTGCATCTTTTTCACCTACACTCTGCATGATTTCACGTCGAATTTGCTCAACTTTTTCGCCAAATTCAGCAGTTTGTTCGGGTGATAAATAACGTGACTTACTATTCGGACGAATATATATCGATTGATTCATGATGATGCCCCTGATTTGTTTTTATGCGGCTTGGATTAGAGTTGAATACGTACAGGTGAAATGGCCTGAGAGACACATAACTTGATTTGCGTGTTATTCGCATGATCAATTGCGCCAGTGAGTAAGTTTTTCACTGACCCCTGTAATTTCGTACACGAACAAGTATTACAAATACCCATTCGACAGCCATGCGCAGGTTTTAAACCAGCTTTTTCAGCACTTTCAAGTAAGTTACCTTCTGCCAAAAAATCTTGCTGGGCTAAACTAAAAGTTACAGGTTGAGCAGGTACTGAATCATCAGCAATCATCTGAAAATATTCAGTATTTAAATACTCTGAAAGCTTGAACTCACGATACAGTTGTTCAATGCTTTGCATCATTGGCGCTGCACCACAGGCATAGCAATCTCGCTGCTTAAAATCAGGCACCATGTGATTTAGCACCTCTGGTGAGATATGCAATTTGGTTTTCAGCGTATTAATCCCATGTAAATGTGCATGGTTAGATTGCTTCGCCAGTTGAATCAATTCATCCAAATAAGCATCATCTCGATTGAAATAAATCAGGTCAACCGTACGCCCAAGCTGAATTGCTTGTTTAAACAAAGCCATGATTGAGGTAATGCCACTACCAGAAGCAAGCAGTAAAATTGGTCGATCCGAATTTAGCTTTAGGCCAAACTCACCTTGCGGTTGCGATAATTCAACAACCTCACCTGTTTTTAATTGCGTCAGACAGTTGGACACTTTGCCTTGTTGTTTGACTGCGATTACTACATGACCAGATGTATTGATTTCGACGATGCTATAGCTACGTTGATGCCGTACACCATCCTTTACAACTGTCACCAGAACACATTGGCCTGGTCGATAGTTTGCTGCTTTAAAGTTGTGATTCGCTAAAAAGCTCAGTTCATAAAACCCGATCCCCACACAACGTGATTTGACCAATTGTGCTTTTACACGTTTGTAGGCCCAAATTGCATCAAATTTTTCTGCAATAAAATCAATAAAATCTTGCCGAATCCACTCAGGCTTGTAACTTGTAGTTGTCATTTTTTGCCTCGGATAATGCATTAATATACATTTGTTTTTAAATTATGCTTACCTTATGTTTAGTGCTAATTTCCCACCATGTGAATTCGGGACAAAATCTATCATTTGGCATTTTTTATCATTTTATGTCTAACAATCTGTCACTTTTTGCAAATCCTAATTTGAAGTTTTGATTTGTTATAACGACACAAATAAAAAAACTAGGCTAAAGCCTAGTTTTTAAAACAGTGAAAATTAACGCATTAATATTTAAATAATTAGTCGTTTAATCAAAAATATTTAAATCAATATTAGTCTTCAAAATGTACAACAGAGCGAATTGATTTACCTTCATGCATTAAATCAAAGGCTTCATTGATTTTATCCAGCCCCATAGTATGGGTCACGAATGGTTCAAGTTTGATCTCGCCTGACATGGCTTCTTCTACCATACCCGGTAATTGTGAACGACCTTTAACACCACCGAAAGCAGTGCCTTTCCAAGTACGACCAGTAACCAATTGGAATGGGCGCGTTGAAATTTCTTGACCTGCACCAGCTACACCAATAATCACAGATTGGCCCCAACCACGGTGAGCACATTCCAAAGCAGAGCGCATCACATTGGTATTGCCAATACATTCAAATGAATGGTCGACGCCCCAACCCGTCATTTCTACAATCACTTCTTGAACTGGACGATCATAATCTTTTGGATTAACAAAATCTGTAGCGCCAAATTCTTCAGCCAGTTTGAATTTGTCTGGATTGGTATCTACGGCAATGATACGACCTGCTTTAGCTTTTTTAGCACCTTGTACCACAGCCAAACCAATTCCACCTAAACCAAAGACTGCAACTGAGTCACCTTCCTGAACTTTAGCGGTATTTTTAACTGCACCAAGGCCTGTTGTTACACCGCAACCCAACAAACACACATGCTCATGGTTCGCTTCAGGGTTAATTTTTGCCAAAGACACTTCTGCAACCACAGTATATTCAGAGAATGTTGAACAGCCCATATAGTGATAAATCGGCTGACCATTATAAGAAAAACGTGTTGTGCCATCCGGCATTAAACCTTTCCCTTGTGTCGCTCGTACAGATACACAAAGATTTGTTTTACCCGATTTACAGAATAAACATTCACCACATTCTGCGGTATAAAGTGGAATAACATGATCACCTGGTTGCACTGAAGTCACACCTTCACCGACTTCAACCACAACACCTGCACCTTCATGCCCTAAAATTGCTGGAAATACGCCTTCAGGATCATCACCTGATAATGTAAATGCATCTGTATGACACACACCTGTATGGCTAATTTTGACTAAAACCTCACCTGCTTTAGGTGGTGCCACATCAATTTCAACAATTTCTAAAGGCTGACCCGGTCCAAAAGCAACGGCTGCACGTGATTTCATGTCTAAAAACATCCTGTATGGCTTATAGTAACAGATGAGCTACAGTAACCTCTTTTTAAGCCTAGATACAACCTTAAAACATGATGTTATGATGAATTTTTCAAGGAATGATTAATGCTATTCGAATGATACAATTACGTGAAATAAGTTGTACTGTCGGTTTAACTGTTTTGATCAGCATATTAACTGGATGCAGCTTACCTAGCAATCAGTCAAAAAAAGATGTCCCTATACAATCACATGCAGAAAAATGGATTGCGTCTGCTACGGATTTAGAAAAATTAGAACAAAAACAAACGGCTTATTTAGCATTAGATGATGCCTTCTTAAGCATTGCTTCTCGCCTACATTTGATTCGAAATGCAAAATACACCATCGATTTGCAATATTACATTTGGGAAAATGATGCTATTGGGCATCTGATGTTTCAAGAATTACTGCATGCCGCTGACCGGGGGGTAAAGGTAAGGCTATTAATTGATGATCAAAACGGGACGAAACTCGATCCGACCTTACAAGCCCTTTCAGCACATCCCAACATTTCAATCAAACTATTTAATCCCTATAAATTCAGAAAATTACGTGTCATTGATTATGCATTTCGCTTAAAGCACATTAACCATCGTATGCATAATAAATTAATTATTGCTGATGGTTTTATGGGCGTAACTGGCGGTCGTAACATCAGTAATGAATATTTTGATGCCAGTGAAAGTTTTCAATTTACAGATTTGGACATCCTTTTCTATGGGGAAGCCATTCAGCAAGCCAATCAGGTGTTTTTGAACTTTTGGAATGATGATTTAAGTTATTCTGTTCAGCAATGGATTGGTGTAGGTACAAAAGAAGACTTAAATCAATTAAGACAAACGTACCAAGAAAACTCTACAATGTTGACTAAAGATCAACAGCGCATTAACTATGCACAGCAACAACTGGCGGCTCAGCTTAAACTAAGACCGGTGAATTGGGCTGAAGCTCATTTTATTGCGGATAGTCCGAATAAAATACGTGGTGAAGCCAAAGAACAAGAATTGATTTATAACCAATTTTCTACTTTGATGGGACAACCCAAAGAACGCATGGAATTGGTTTCGGCTTATTTTGTTCCTACGCAACAAGGCACTGACTTTCTGACGGGTCTTGCAGGTAAAAATGTAGAAGTCCGTGTGTTAACCAATTCATTTTTAGCCAATGACGTAGCTGTCGTTCATGCGTTTTATCAGAAATATCGCAAAGACTTACTCGAAAATGGCGTGAAATTATATGAATTCAAACCCTATATAGAACGCTCTAAACGCACATGGTATGAAGTCATGACTGGAAATATCATCCCTGCGAAAGGCAAAAATGCCTCTAGTTTGCATGCAAAATTTTTCGATATTGACGGTATGGTATTTATTGGATCGTTTAACTTTGATCCACGTTCAGCAAATTTAAATTCAGAAGTTGGCCTAGTCGTTAAGTCTGATCGATTACAAAACGATATTTCTGCCGCATTAAACCAATACTTACCGCAAATTGCATATGAATTAAAACTGGATAAAAACGGCGAAATCATTTGGTTAGAGCATCAAAAAAATGGAAAAATCAAAACCTATACCCATGAACCCGAAACAACCCGATTCCAACGATTTAGCATAAAAGCAGTGTCATACCTCCCTATCGAATGGATGATGTAATGACAATGTACTGCTAATTGGTTAGGTTTTTCTCATCGATAATATCTAATAGGAACGATTTAAGCAGTTTCAAGCAACTCAATAATGCTCTTGTTCAGTCTCGTTTATATGAGTGCTGACTTTTGAAAATAACCAAACCATTGATTTCGCCAAGAAATTCCACTTGCCCATAATTGGCTGCTTTCAACGCTGCTAAATGTTCCTCAACTGACATATACAACTCATGGTTTTGCTGAGCATGTGGTGCATATAAATGATCACATACAAAATACACGCCTTGTGTATTTAACAACGTTTTTACAGTCCGATGAAACTCTGCTGCATACGCCTTATGTCTCAATTCATGTAAAGCTTGATGAATAACAATCACATCAAAGGTGCTGTTTTGATTGAAGTGAAGTGATTCTTCCCAATCCGATTGTTTGAAATCCCCTGTTATAAAATTGCATTTTAAGCGTTGCGCTGCACTTAGTTTTCCTTTTGCCAAGTCATGCATAGCTTCGGAAAAATCAAATGCAGTGTAGTGAATATTTGGACAATGATTGATTAAAAACTCAGCCAAATAGTCTGGGCCTGAACCGAGTTCAAGCACGTGCGCATTCGGGTTGAAAGCCAAAATAGAGTCAACATACATTTGAAAGATGTCATAACGCCATGGACGTTTAAGATTGACTTCAGCAGCCCATTGTTTAGCTTCGATTGGATCTTTTAAGTCTATGGGGCTGTGCACATCATTTATGTGAATATTATTTTCACAATTCATTTTCTTAGACTTAATTTAGATAGATTGAATGCTACTTATACATAAAATATCTCAATAAAAGCAAAGGTTTTACTCACACTTGATGATGCTTTAACATCCACCTCTTATTTTGTTTTATCTCCTCCTAAAGTTTTCTAATGCAATTTTTTGATTTAAGCCGCCAATTTAATTTAAGTGATATTTTAACGCCTTTTACAACGCTCTCTGACCTTGGTCATCAAGAATGGTTTTTGTCGAAAGTTCGGGTTGAGCATGACTGCTTATCTGACAATGACATGATTGAAGGCCAAGCTGTGCTTAAATCTAATCACAATATTCAAATTGAGTTGGAATGGTTAATTCAAGATACAGGTCATGAATTACAGCTTTTATTTAAAGGCATTGAAACTGCAGCTAGCGAAGAAACTTTGGTGATCGTGAAAGGCGCACAAATTGTAGATGATGCAAACAAAAAAGTTTCATCTCAGACACTGAGTTTATGGATCGATGGCACTTTACTACCTATGCTGCCGAATATTCGCAAAGAAATTAAAGCTCGTTTAAACCTTTGGGATTATGTTGAATATGATGTCTAAGGAATTGATGTTTATCCATAAGATGCCACGTTTTGAGTATTGAATGTTTGCCTGTTTAAATGAGACATATATTTCAAGGTATCTCACAATAACGTAAACTTCCCTAAAGTAAGCCTATATCTTTAAATAAGCTTTGATAGGCTTCAGCTTTTTTTTCCAGTGCTAGTGGATAAGCTCTAGATGATGATGGCATACGGTATAAAGTCAAATCTCTGCCTGCAAATTCGGTATGAACAGCATGCCCAATGTGTGGTTTTTCCGTATTTTCTGGCATAGAGAGCATTAAAGTATCAGTCGCTTTGTCTCCTGTCGTCATAATACTATGGCAATTAGGCATCTGCCTAAGAAGCTTCGCAATATCGGTTGGCTGATGGAGCTGTAAAAACTTGTCTGATGCATTGCCTTTCAAACGAATCACTTGATAGGCCGTATCAAAAATGCCTATGCCTTTTTGATTTAAAAAATCTCGAATGCGCTGTTCTTTAAAAGTCTTGCTATCTACATTGAGAAAATAATTTTTATCCTGAAAAAAACATAGGCCAAAGATTTTCCACATGTCATTTTGGAAATTTGGATAATAAAAATCCATCTTCCAGCGTGTTTTGGGTGGCGGAAAACTCCCTAGCATCAATAGTTTCCCATTTGATGGCAAAAATGGTGCTAAAGGATGCGTTTCGATTTGCGGATTCGCGTCGGAAATGTCTTTGCTCATGTAAATTTAACTTCGCCCAGTGGTTGAATCATAAAATGTCTATGAAAATTGTTCAGTGATTTGTTTTGCTATTTTTTCAGCCCATAACTGATAAATTTCTTTGCTCGGGTGAAAGCCGTCTTTTGCCATTTGTAAATTTTTTTCACGATATTCTTGTAAATCGTATTCAATTAGCCTCGTATTAGGCTTTGTTTTAATAAAATTTTTTAACAGCGCATTCATCTTCTGAGAATATTGTCCAAACAGCCATGACAATGGAAACGGTAAAGCTGGAAACTCATCCATTGGTGGCACACCTGAAATGATCAATAGCTGTGGTTGAAACTTTTCCTCGACAGCTTGATATAAGCGCTGCTGGAGCTTCAACCACTGGTCTGGCTGTTTTAATGTTGTAACATCATTAACACCAACAGAACTGATCACGACATCAAAGTTCTGCGTAGTGACATTGTCCAAAGCATTGATGATTTGCTGGCTGTTATGCCCCGTTGTGGCTTCAAGGCAAAAGTGAACTTGATAATCAGGCGATAAAATTTTAAGCAATTGTCCCAATAACGCATCCGACTGATGCTCGACGCCGACACCTGCTGCCGCTGAGTCACCAAGGATCAATACCGATAATGGCCGATTACCCTGACCAATCATTCCACAGCGCTCTCCCACCGGTTCTGCTAAACGTGGGGTATTTTTTTTCACACGGTAACCTTGGATCAGTAATGCAGGTAACAGCAGCAGTGTTGATACTTTGAGTAGCATAATATTTAGCAATGATTGAGAGCTTGTCGACTGCATTATTTTAATTAGTTTAAAAAACAAAGCATTGACTCTATTGTTATTTTTCTACGTTTTCTTTTGTTAAAAGTGGCATATTGCTAGTTTTTTATATTAATAATGATTATCATTTATCTGATTTCATTCTAGCTATTTTATTATTTCAATGAAAAAACTTTCCCCACTTTTTTTAGCTTGCTCTATGAGCATTGCTGTTTCTTCTGCTTTTGCCCAAACTCAAAATTCACCCGCTTTAACCGATACAACAGAAAAAAAACATTTCCCCTTTGCTGCTGCATGTGAAGATGTCAAAGCGCAAAGCCAAATATTATTAAACCTACAGCATCAGTTAAATCAAAATCCAAAACAACATGCTCAAATTCTTGAAGATTTTTGGAAGCGTGTAGAGCTTATAGGTACACCAATCATTGAAAACTATGATGAAAAACATGACCGTATAATTTTTTTATGGAAAGGTGCGCAGCATAATGTTCGCCTTATTGGTGGCCCAAGTAATGACCATGAATGGTTAACACGCCTACCAAATACCTATATTTGGTTTAAAGAATCGATTATTGATCATCGTTATATTGGCAGTTATAGCTTTGCTGTCGATTTACCGAACTTAGAAGGCTATCTGTCAAATTATTGTCCGCATCTGAATCCAAAACTTAAAGAATCAAGAATGCAGCGTCGTGCTGTGATACAGGTACAACGGATTGATCCTTTCAATAAAAAGACTTATCTCGCAAGTGATGACACGTCAGGCTTGCGTAATGAAAATTTAGTGGCGCTTAAAGATGCCCCGCCTTTTATTGATCCAAAACAATATCCAAATGTGCACCAGCCCCAATTACAAGAGTTTGTTCTAGACAGCAAAATTTTGAATAACTCACGTAAAATCCAAATTTACCAATCTAAAGCCAAGAAAAATCAAAGCTATATCACCGCTATATTTTTTGATGGTCAGCAATATAACGAGTTGCTGAATGTTCCAAAGGCATTAGATATATTAGTTGAGCAAGGTCAACTGCCGCCAATTCAAGCCATTTTTGTTTCTCCACCGAGAGATCAGGAACGACCGAAAGAATTAACACCCAATGCAAAATTTTCAGCATTTTTTAGTGATGAACTGATGCCTTGGATTCAAAAAAATGCACCTGCAAAAGTCGATTCGAAGAAAACGGTACTACTTGGGTCAAGTCTTGGCGGTTTAAGTTCAGCTTATTTAGCCTTAGAAAATCCAAATCAAATTAGTCACGTCGTACCTTTATCTGGATCATTTTGGTGGCAAAATGAAGCGACAGACCTCCCAAATGGCATGAGTAAAATCATTCGTGATAAAACCTCGCAACCTAAACAGCATTGGTTTATTACTGCCAATAGTTATGAAAGCTCACGCAATAATAATGAACTGAGTATTTTAGAGACTTCGCCTATTGTTGCAGCCGACTTAAAAAATAAAGGTCATGATGTACATTACAAATCGTATATAGGCGGACATTCCTACGCGGTATGGCAAGTTGCCTTGCAAGATGCACTCAAACATTTTTTTGCGCAAAAGTAGTTTATAAACGTTTAGATCATAAAAAAGCCCTCAATTGAGGGCTTTTTTTGAAGCTAGTACTGATTTAATTCCAGCGGTTTATGCGTTTAAAGGTTCCAAAATCATTGAAACGTACACCAACCTCACGCATGACTTGGTGTGCAGTTTTTGCAGTTAGGTGTCGAATATAAAACGGCTCTTTGACCACAAAATGGTGAATGGCATGGGTCGAACCGAAGTTAAAGCAAAACAATTGCATTGGAAATAACCACCACGGATTTAACACCTGAGTTTGTTTAATGACATCGCGTGGGTCAATATCACCATAATAATGCATATTTGAGCTGATAAATTGCAAGCAGAAAGAGCGTAAAAAGTTCGGAATAATCCAAACCACAGCTAGAAAATTAATCGTTGGAATTAACTTCACTAAATTGACTGACCAACTAATACTTTGCCCTAACATTGGAGCAATACCATTCACCACATGATAAATGACAAATACATACCAGATGCCGTAATAAACAAAACTTAAAGGGAAAAATCCAGTCAATTGAGAGAACAATGCCGTTTTACGTTCTTTTTCAGGTTGTTTTTCAATGAATTTCCCAATCATTTTGAACATTTGAAATGGGCGCAAATAAACCGTCATCAATTGATCGCTAATGACCAATATACGACGTAAACCCCACGGCATGCCATTACTAATGCCCCGTTCTTCCAAGTCGTATTCTGAACCTGAATACTTATGATGATTGAGGTGCAAACGACGACGTGCCCAAGGACTAATAGTATTCGGACGTGCTAACCAAACCAAGGCCAACATGAGATGGTGAGCCCACGGCGTCTTTTTAAAATACATATAATGAATCAGGTCATGTTCTAATTCATGTGTCAGTGAAGCAAACATCGCCACTAAAATCACACAAGCCCATGCCGGTAAAATGCCAACAGCAAACGCCCAAGCTGAACCCAACATTCCCAGTAGCGCAAAAATAAGGATGGCTGCGCCTATAAAGTTTTGATGTTTTAAAATGGGATATTGCTGACGTAAGTCTTCACCAGCTTTCGTTACGACAGTTCTGACTTTGTTAATTCGCTGTTGATCTGTCATATCGGAAGACATAGACATAGTACAAACCTAAAAATTAATGAACAGTTGTACATTAAAGCAAATTAAAAAAAAGGAAATCGCTATTTTGAGAACAAATCATCGTCTGTTCAAATATTCAACATTTTATTTATTTTCAATATCTTATTTATAAATAATCTGAGTATTTACTCCATTTTTTCTTTGCAAAATCGGTTGCTTTTAATGTCTTTTCATCACAGGTTTTATGTATTCCTTTTTAACCTACAGAGGATGGCGAATATCATTTGAGAATAAAAAAGCCCCAATATTGGAGCTTTTTTATTATATAAAGAATTAACCTAATTTATTCACGATCTTCAACGGCAATACTTTCATCGCAAGACCTAAAGGCAACCACGGCCATTGTGGTACATAAGCTTTAACTGGTGCTTTCTCAATGGCTTTTGCTAAAAGATGTGAACCAGTTTTTTCATCGACTTCAAATGGTAGTTTTTTCGCACCTTCATTGATCTCCGTACGAATATAACCAGGGAAAATAGTCGTCACTTTAATTGGGGTATCAATCAGCTCTGCACGAATACCTTCAGCTAGAGCAGCAACGCCTGCTTTACTCGCACCATAAGCCGTTAAATGTTTAGGCATGCCGCGCATAGCACTCATCGAAGAAATCACCACCAAATGCCCTGCATTTTGGCTACGGAAAATTTCAACCGCAGCTTCACATTGCGCTAATGCAGAGATAAAGTTAGTTTCAACTGTGGCACGGTTAATTTCAAAATTGCCTTTACCAATACGACGACCTTCACCGACACCTGCGTTGACAATAACACGATCAATACTGCCAAAATCTGCTTTAAAGGCACGGAATACTTCAAACACTTGATCGTAATTTGTGACATCGAGGGTTTTCGCAATCACTTTGATGCCATATTGGCTTTCTAGTTCATTTTTTAGCGTTTCTAGACGCTCTAAACGACGTGCGCAAATGGCTAAGTTATAGCCTTTTTGTGCAAACTCGCGTGCCATTCCTGCACCAATCCCTGAGCTTGCACCTGTAATTAAAATTGTTTTAGCCATGATAATTCCTTTGTTTATCTTAGATCCAAGTTAATAAATTTGGATCAACTGCTTTTATAAAATGATGTTCATTTAAACTGAGTAATTGCGGTTCATTTCCAACCAAACGCAGTGTTGTCATACTGGTATTGGCAATGGCCCAATTAAGTGCAAATGTTTTTTCAGGACTCAGCCCTAAAATTTTACCTACGGCAACCGAGATCACTCCACCTGAACTAAACACAACGGCATAACGCGGTTTGGTTTCAGCCAGTTGATTGCATAACTTATCTAACGCTGTTTCGACTCGATTTTTAAAATGTGGCCAAGATTCATCGTATTCATGATGAAATTCTCCGCCTGTCCAACGTTCAATGGCACCTTCAAAAATTTTAGATAAATAAGCACGCGGGTTTTCATGCTTAGATACATCTTCTTTTAATAAATGCGGCTGGTTAAATCGAGGTTCATATTGAGCAAAAACTTGCTGATGATTAAATTCATTCCACGCGTTATCTGTATCAACTTGTGCTTCTGGAAAGCATTCAGCCAATGCAAGATTGGCTGTTTGTTGATGACGTTGCATTGAGCCCGCAACCACATAAGGACTTTCTTTTAAAATACGGTCGAAATACTGTCCCAGCACCTTAGCCTGTAGCTCACCATTGGGAGAAAGCTTGTCATAGCTTTCTGCACCAAAAGAAGCCTGACCGTGCCGAATTAAATATATCGTGGTCATTTCCCTAAAATATCCTTCATTTTTTCAATATATTTTTGTGCCACATCATTGGCTTCAAGTTTTTGCAAACCGATAAGTTTTAAGGCACGAATATGTAAAGCATGGATCACAATCCAAAAATCTTTAAATGCCGGATTATTGGTTTGCTTGTGGTAAAAGCGATAATAAATTTGCTGTGCAATTACCGCTAAACGGAAAATGCCGAACACTTCATAAAAGGTCCAATTGTCCGTTTGAAGACCAGTTTTTTCTAAGTAATATTCAACGACTTCTTTACGGCTAAACATCCCTTTTAGGTTGGTCGGCTGACGGCGTGTCGCTTTAAAAATTGCGTTATCGCCACTTTCAACCCAATACGCCAAAGCCGAACCTAAGTCCATCAATGGATCACCAAGTGTTGCCATTTCCCAATCCAATACGCCAATCACTTGGGTAGGATCATTTGGATCTAAAATCACGTTATCAAAACGCCAATCATTATGAATTACACAGGTTTTAGAGTCAGCAGGAATATTGTCTTTGAGCCAATTACGGACATATTTAAAAGAAGGAACATTTAATGTTTTGGCTTGTTCAAAGCGTGCGTCCCAACCTTCCACTTGACGACGACAGTATCCGTCGCCCTTGCCTATTTTTTCTAAAGCGGTGCCTTCATAAGGCACTTGATGCAGTTCAATTAACTTGTCGATGACGTTGGTACATAACGCTCGAACTTGAGTTTCATCAAAATTAATTTCTTTGGGTAAGTTTGCACGTGGAATGATGCCTTCTACGCGTTTCATTACATAGAAATCACAGCCAATCACTGATTCGTCCTGACATAGCGCCACCATCTCAGGGAGTACAGGATAAAATTCAGATAATGCCTTCTGTACATTATATTCACGTGCCATATCATGTGCAGACTTGGCTTTGGTGCCTTTTGGAGGACGACGTAAGATTAAATCAGCATTGTCGTATTTTAAGCGATAAGTCCAATTTGACGCGCCACCTGAATATTGAGTGACTTCTACAGGCCCTTCTATTTCAACGCCATGTTCAATCAACCAATTTCCTACAGCACGGACATCCAGTTCTTCACCCTCACGAACTGAACCGCCTACATCGATCACTGACATGCTTTTCTTCCTAAACTTGAATCTATCATGATGATAAAAATATAATTTTCTATAGTTTTATAGCATGGACAACTCGGGGTTGCCATGCCAAATATGTGACTACAACTTGTTTATTTTTTACGGCGGCTGCTGTAACCGCGCTTTGCCAATTCTAATTTAGCAATCATACCTTTATGCACTTCATCAGGGCCATCAGCTAGACGCAGTGAACGTGCTTGCGCAAAGAAACCTGTGAGCGGTGTATCTCGAGAAACTCCAGCACCACCGTGGATTTGAATCGCCATATCGACAACTTTTTCTAAGACACTCGGCGCAACTACTTTAATTGCAGAAATCTCGGTTAATGCAGCCATATTCCCTAGAGTATCCATTTTATATGCTGCATAAAGGGTCAGTAAACGTGCCTGATCAATCGCAACACGTGCTTCTGCTACGCGTTCTAAATTGCCACCGAGTTTTAAAATTTCTTTACCAAAAGCAGTACGGCTCATACCGCGGTCAATCATCAGTTCTAGCGATTTTTCGGCAGCACCAATACAACGCATACAATGATGAATACGGCCTGGGCCTAAACGACCTTGTGCAATTTCAAAACCTTGACCTGCGCCGCCAATGAAGTTTGCAACAGGAACACGAACATTTGTGAAGCTAATTTCACCATGTCCATGTGGCGCATCATAGTCGCCAAAGACCGGAAGCATACGTTCTATTTTGACTCCATCCGTATCTACTGGAACTAAAACCATAGAATGCTGATGATGACGGTCTTTGCTTTCATCTGGTGTATGCGCCATAAAAATAATGATTTTGGCATTAGGATCACCTAAACCTGAAGACCACCACTTACGGCCATTCAATACAATTTCGTCGCCTTCAACGACAGCCGTAGCTTCCATATTGGTGGCATCACTTGAAGCAACAGCAGGTTCTGTCATACAAAATACCGAACGGATTTTGCCGTCTAGTAATGGTGTTAACCATTGCTGCTTTTGTTCTTCGGTACCATAACGCCAAATCACTTCCATATTGCCGCTGTCAGGTGCATTGCAATTGAATACCGTAGGTGCAAGTAAGCTACGGCCTGAAAGTTCTGCGATGTGTGCATATTCTTGTACAGATAAGCCTTGCCCAAGTTCAGAACAAGGTAAGAACATATTCCATAAGCCCGCAGCTTTGGCTTTATCTTTTAAGACCTCTAACTGTGCCGGCCATTGCCATTTGGTCCAATCGCCACCTTGGTTCAGCTCATGAACTTCTGCCCAAAACTCAGTTTCTACAGGCTCAATTTCATCTTTAATAAATTTTTTTGTTCTTTCAATATAATCTTGTGCACGTGCTGAAAGTTCAAACATGACAACATCCTTTAAATATTATGTTCTTTACGCTTTACAACACCATAACCTGAAATCTAATATGAACAAAATGATTTAATTCAATAGATGAACATGAATAGTATTCATAAAAATACCGTCATCGATATGGGTGTGTTTCACCGTATGGATATCAATTTATATCCACTTTATATCGCAATTTATGAACAAAAAAGCATTTCAAAAGCTGCAAAAATTTTGTGTATTACTCAGTCTGCAGCGAGTCATGCACTTCAACGTTTAAGACAACATTTACAAGATGACTTATTTGTACGTGCTGGAGCAAAAATGCTTCCGACGCCATTTGCCGAGCAGATTTATCCTGTAATTAAAAATGCGCTTATTGCGATTCAAAGTATTTCTATCCAAAAACAACAATTTACGCCGTCGATGGTACAGAGCTTGAAAATTGCGGTACATGATGAAATTGAACCGATCATTTTTCCCAAGTTAGTTGAACACTTTCAACAGCAACAGTTTCAGATCCAATTTTCCAGTATTAAATTAGATCGTAAAACCATTGTGGCTGATCTAGCTGCACAGCAAATCGATTTTGCGATTGACCTTGAGCAAAACTTTGGTGAAAAGATTAATTTTCAAACCTTAGTTGAAGACCAATTCGTGATTTGTAGTCAACATCCCAAAATGGATGAACATATTTATCTTTCGGCTCCTCATATTGGGGTTTCTTCCCGACGTGCAGGTGTATTAGTCGAGGATATTTATTTAAATCGTAAAAAACACTCTAGAGAGATTTTTTTACGCTGTCAGCATTACTCTACTGCGCTACAAATTTTGGCACAGCAACCCAAGGCAATATTAACGATTCCGCAAAATATTTTGACGCATTTACAGGTTGCTCCCGAACTAAATATTTTTGATGTACCTGTAGACTTGCCGAAAATTAAACTAGGGATGTATTGGCATAATGATTTGGAATTAAATTCACGGCATGTTTTTTTGCGAAGCGAAATTTCTAAAATATTTGCTTAGGCTATTTTAATGAAATATAGCTTTGCTTAGGCTATTTACATGGATTTAGATTGAATTTTTCGTGATTAAACGTGCTGTATATTTATAGATCAAATGCTGATTATTTAATGTATTTTTAACTGACCGTCGGTTTATTCGACAGCCATAAATCATGAGTTCTTATAAAATCTAAACTCCTGTTTTTATGCGATATGACTTCGTTCATATCATTGTGTATGCTTTCAAATCTCTCCGCAAATTGGCTCATGGCTTTAGGTGCAGTACTGTGCTTGATCACAGTCTATGTTCTCTATAAAGTCACCATTTTCTTAAAGGATTTTTTTCAACCTTTTAAGAAAGGAAAATCTTACCTCTGTCGTGTATCTGATATTAGTGATGGCGACACCCTCACCTGCTATCGGATGAATCTGAGACGTTCTAAAACCAAACTTCGCTTTGCTTATGTGGATGCGCCAGAATCGACACAAGCCTACGGTAAAGAGTCAGCCCGCCTGATCAAATCCATGGTTTATAAGAAATTTGTCCGCGTAAAAATCACTGATGTAGACCGTTATGGCCGCTGCGTTGGGGTTATTTATCGCTATCGTAAATGCATGAATGAAGAAATGGTAAAACGTGGTGCTGCGTGGGTGTACGAAGAATACATCCGTGACCAAAAGCATTTGCACTATATGATGAATTTACAAAGTAAAGCACGTAAACAAAAGAAAGGTTTGTGGAAAGCCAGTCGTCCAATGCGCCCTAAAGAGTATCGTAAATTACATAAATAACAGACCACATTACAGCATGGCTAAGGAATATTTGATGACTTAGCCATGTCTACAATTGACCTTTTTTTACTTCGCTATACAATAATGCTGCCCTTTTGGGTATAGAAAATAAATTAGATAATTAAAATTGGAATAATAATGACTGAACTTACTTCAAGCTAATTGAATCCGTTTCAACAAGATCAAAATATTCAACCTCAAATTCAAAAAGCCGATCATCCACTGTCTCCTGAAGGACGTTTTGGCCGCCTGTCCTATTTAGCGTGGTTATTTATCATTAGCATGATTTATACCTGTCTATTGGGCATCAGCGTCGCGCTAGGTCTTTTTGCATTTTTCAATTCAGCAGAACGTAGTATTGAAGCACTTTTTAATTCATTCTTAGGACTCAGTGCGATCGCTCTCATTGTCGTTTCCATTATTGCAATGTTTGTCGCAATGATCTGCATTACGATTCGTCGTTTACATGATCTAAATAAAAGCGGTTGGCTCTGTTTAATTTTTCTCATCCCACTGGTCGGAACCATCTTTAGCATTTATGTGATGGCTGCAAAAGGCACCGAAGGTGAAAATAAATATGGCATAAAACGTCCAACGGAACAAACAGAGAAAGTTATTGGGTCATTGTATCTAATCCTGATGATTGTTTATTTATTGGTCATGATCCCATTGATGTTCAATATGCAAAGTATGATGAGCAATTTAGAACAAGCGCAATTACAAGAACAAGCAATGATGTCTGAAGGTGAACCTGAAGAATTAACGGATGAACAACTTGCGGCTTATTTAGAGCAAGCTGAATCAGAAGGTGTAGAAATTGCTTATGCAGATGGTGAAAGTGTAGAAATTTCAGAAAATGCAGACAGTTCAGCGGAAGATGCTGCAATTGCAGCTGCAGAAGCTTCTGTAGAATAAACACGTATTGTTTAAGGTATCAATTCAATGATATACATTGAACGATAAGCTTTAAATGAAATGTTATGCAAAAAAACCTGTGTGCGCACAGGTTTTTTTATACCTGTTTTTTATGCTTTGAGTTGTTCACTTGAATTCAAAATAAATAAGGCATAAAGTTGCGATAATTTAGTTACCCTAGTTAACTATCATGAATTCCACATTAGGTTTCCGCTCTTCACTTCTACGCTGTGCGCGTTTGATGAGTGATGAAATCAACACGATTTTATTGCCCTATCAATTGAACTATTCGCTTTGGCAAGTCATGTTTGTCATCCGTGAAAAAACCGCTTGTACATCTATTGAAATGGCGGAATATTTAAACGTATCCAAGCCATCTATCACAAAGCGAGTCAAAATTCTTGCACAGATGGATATTTTGAGTCATGTACAAACTGACGATAAACGTCAAAAGAAAATGATGCTCAGCGAGACTGGACGTGAGTTATTTCAGCAATGTGCAAAAGACATAGATGCCTTTGAGCAGCGCCTGATCGCGCCATTAGCTAGCCAAGATATCCAACACTCCATTCAAATTTTACACCGTGTCATGCAAGAACTTGAACACAGAAATGTAGGTGATGATTATGCAAGATAAAGCACCACTTTGGACTCGAAATTTTATTTTAGTCAGCGCCATTAACTTCCAATTGGTTTTAACCTTTTATCTCTTGGTTGTGGTGATCGTGGGCTATGCGGTGGCTGAATTGGGTGCGACTACAGCCCAAGCAGGTTTAGTTTCAGGCTTGTTCATTGTCGGCACATTGGTCGGGCGTTTATTGGTGGGTAAGTTCCTAGAACGTTTTGGTCGTAAAACGACACTGATCGTTGGTTTAATTGGCTTTTTAATTTTTTCTGGTTTTTACTTCATTCAGTTTGGTGTAGGCATATTGCTATTCATACGCTTTATGCATGGCTTTATGATGGGTATGGCATCAACAGTGCTGGGTACCTTAATTGCCCAAATCTTACCAGCGACACGTCGCGGTGAAGGCATTGGCTATTACAGCATGAGTAGTACTTTAGGTACGGCTATTGGGCCATTTCTTGCCATTTGGATGATGTTACATATTGGTTATCATGCGATTTTTATCGTTTCTACGATTATCGCATTGAGCTGCCTATTGGTTGCCTTGCTGATTCAAGTGCCCGATTTACCCATAATCAATAAACCCCTCGATACTGTTGAAGCTGTCAAAAAACCGAGTTGGATTGCTCAATTTGTAGAGCCTAAAGCATTACCGATATCATTCATCATGCTTTTCGCTTCAATCTGCTATTCAGGTGTTTTATCTTTCATTAACTTCTACGCCAAAGAAATCGATTTGGTTGAAACAGCCTCGTTTTTCTTTTTGATGTATGCCATTGCGATTTTAATTTCTCGCCCATTTACTGGCCCGTTGATGGATCGTAAAGGTGAAAATATTGTGATCTACCCTGCTTTTGTGATTATGGGCGTAGCATTGGTACTGCTCAGCATCACTCAGAGTTCATGGATGCTTTTACTTTGTGCCGGCTTACTTGGACTCGGTTATGGCAATATTCAGTCGGTCTGCCAAACAGTTGCCGTGAAAAGTGCACCGCTTGAACGTATGGGCTTTGCCACTTCGACTTTCTTTATCTTTTTGGATGCTGGCTTAGGCTTTGGACCATACTTTATCGGTAAATTGCTCGACCATATTGGCTACTCACAATTGTATTTGTATAGCGCATTTGCTGCCTTTGCATGTATTGGTGCCTACTACATTTTACATGGCCGTTATACCGTTCGAACCGCTTAAACTATAACTAAACATCAAATCGTCGGCTGAAACGTCGACGATATTCTAAGGGGCTCAGCCCCGTTTTTTTTTGAAATAACCGTCGAAATGAGCTTGGGTCACTATAGCCGACCTCTCGCATAATCAGATCTAAAGCATGTCCCGTTTCTTCTAAACGCTTTCGTGCAGCTTCAATCCGTATTGATTGTAAGTATTGATTGGGAGGAATATCCAAAGCCGTTTTAAAATGTCGAATCAATGTCCTCGTTGTCACATTAAACTGCGCCGCAAGTTCATCTAAGACAATATTTTCATGATAATGCTGTTCCAACCAATCTTGAACTTTTTGCACCAAACCATCCTGATGCGGTTTAGATATTTTCAATAATGAATAGGACAACTGACTATCACGACGATAATCCAATACAAATGATTTTGCCGTATGGATTGCCGTTTCAAAACCATAAAAACGTTCTATCAGGTGCAGTCCCAAATCAAACCATGCTAAGCCACCTCCAGCACAGTAAATATTTTGATCATGGCTAATGAGCTGATCTGCATTCAGTTTGACCAAAGGATAGCGTTCACGAAACATTTGCTGAAAGCCCCAATGCGTCGTTGCCTGCTTACCATCTAAAAGCCCTGCTTCTGCCAGAAAAAAATTACCCGTACAATTTCCTGCGATCAGTCCGCTCTGCAATTGCCGAGTTTTTAATAACTCGATTAGTGCTGAATTTTGCGCTAAAACATCTAAGATCGGCGCGCCTATCGTTGGAACAATGATGATATCTGCATCTGTTATTTCAGAAAATGCTAAATCTGCATAAAGCTTGATGCCATTGATACATTGCACTGCTTGACCATGTTGTGAGGCAATTTTGACCTGAAATAGCCGCTGCACATTTTGTTTTTGAATCCGGTTCCAACTGACTCCCGCCATTGCAAATAAATCAATGACCCCAGTAATCGCGGAAGCTAAAGCGCCATCAAATGCTAAAATTATGATTTTCTTCATTTAAAGTTCAAATTATCAAAATGTCATTTTTGACTTATTAAGTGTCATTATTGACAATTCTATATCTAAAAATCAACTGCTAGGCTTAAGGCATAAAATTCGACCCGATTAGAGATTGATCAATGGCGCAGTTAATCAATGACAAAGATTTAAATTTTTTGCTATTTGACGTGTTTAAAGCGCAAGACTTAACACATTACCCACGTTTTGCTGAGCATGATGCTGAAACCTTCAAAAGCATCCTAGAAACTGCACAAGGTATTGCTCAAGACTTTTTTGCCCCCCATAACGCAACAGCCGATCAAAACGAACCTACGTTTGATGGTCAACAGGTTAAAACCATTGCTGAAGTCAAAACGGCATGGAAGCAATTTGCAGATGCCGGCTTGCTTTGTGCGCAGCATGATTATGATGCAGGCGGTATGCAACTTCCGACTTTGATCAACATGGCTGCAAATGCTTATTTCATGTCAGCAAATCCTTCATCAGTGGCTTATTCATTTCTAACCGCTGCGGCTGCAAATGTGATTCAGGCTTTTGGTACGACCGAACAAAAAGATATGTTTGTACCGCATATGTTTAGTGGTCGCTTTGCTGGAACGATGGCCATGACTGAACCTGATGTGGGTTCATCTTTAGGTGATTTGACCACAAAAGCTATACCGCAAGCCGATGGAACATACCTCATCAAAGGCCAAAAGATGTTTATTTCAGGGGGTGACCAAGACATCACTGAAAATATCGTCCATTTGGTCCTTGCTCGCATCCAAGATGCACCTCAGGGCGTGAAAGGTATTTCTCTGTTTATTGTTCCGAAGTTTAAAACCCTGAGCGATGGTTCACTTGCAGGCGCCAATGACGTTCAACTGGCTGGCTTATTACATAAAATGGGCTACAGAGGTACAACATCGACAGTACTGAGCTTTGGTGAAAAAGACCAATGTACAGGCTATCTGATTGGTGAAGCAGGTGCTGGTCTTAAATATATGTTTAAGATGATGAATGAAGCACGAGTCGGTGTCGGCTTAGGTGCAGCCATGATTGGATACCGTGGCTATTTAGAGTCACTCGAATATGCCAAAAACCGTCCACAAGGTCGCTTAGTATCAGATAAAAATCCTGCCTCAAAACCTGTCAATATTATTCAACATACAGATGTTAAACGGATGCTTTTGGCACAAAAATCCTATGTGGAAGGCGCACTTGCATTATGCCTATTTGCTGCACGTTTAATTGATGATCATCAAGCCGCTAACAATGAAGACAGCGCGTTGTTATTAGATTTGATTATCCCTGTCGTCAAATCATTCCCTTCTGCCTATGGTCCAAAAGCCAATGATTTAGCCATTCAAGTTTTAGGTGGTGCGGGCTATACCCGTGAGTATCCGCTTGAACAATGTTATCGCGACAACCGCTTAAATCCGATCCATGAAGGCACATTTGGGATTCAGTCTTTGGATTTATTGGGTCGTAAGCTTTGGCAGCACAACAGCAAAGGTTTGATGCTGTTATTACAACGTATGCAAAATACGATTGATCAAGCTCAACATCCAAAAACGGAAGCGCTTGCAGCGATTTTTTCAGCGCATTTAAACACGGTGAAGAAAACCACACAAAGTTTGGGACAAGTCCTCGCCCAAGGTCGTGTCGATCAGGCACTGGGAAATTCTGCGTTGTATCTAGACATGATGGGCAAAGTCATCATTTCATGGCTATGGCTTGAAATGGCTAATCAAGCCCTAGTGAAATTTGAACATTCAGATTTAGCTGAAGATCAACAATTCTTAGCCGGTAAATTACAAGCCGCGCAATATTTTATCCGCTGGGAGTTACCTGAAATAGAACATCAAGCCAAGTTATTGCTAGAACTTGATGATACTTGTCTCAAGATGCAAGAAAGTTGGTTCTAGCCACCTGTTTAGCTCAGTCCTCAATGGGCTAATCTGGACAAGGTTTTCAGGGAGGAAAATCTTGTCCAACCCTATCTATTTCAATAAGAACTGCCATAAAAAGAGGAACTTAGTTTTCGTTTCTTTTTTATCAAAATTGAGTGCTATACGTTGCAATTATTGAAAGACTTTAAAACGAGCTGCATCATCCATATAGCCTTTTTCTTTCGCTTCACCTTCCACTGAACCAAAAACCAATTGAGCACGAAGTTTCCAATGCGCAGGAATGTCCCATTCAGCATGCACTTGTTCATCCACAATTGGGTTGTAATGCTGTAGTGATGCACCTAAACCTTCGGTGTGCAACGCTGTCCAAGTCGCAAATTGGGCAATGGCAGTTGAGTGTTCTGCCCAAATCGGAAAGTTTTCTGCATAAGACGGAAATTGTGCTTGTAGACCACTGACCACATCCAAATCTTCAAAGAACAGAACCGTACCCAAACCTGCTGCAAAACTTGCCATTTTCGCAGTCGTCTTCGCAGCACTTGCTTCATCTTTTGCATATGATTTTAATTTGTCAGCGACTAAGCCCCAAAATTTTTCGCTTTCACCGTTAAATAAAATAACAGCACGAGAAGATTGTGAGTTAAATGAAGACGGGCTTTGTTTAATCGCTGATTGGATCAAATCAGTTAAATATTCTGTGCTTTGGCTTACATTGTCCCCAATAGCATAAATAGTGCGACGTTTGCTTATCAGGTCAATAAACTGATTTGACATATAAAATGGTCCTTTAGAATATAATGTGCAGATGAGTCAGAAACATTTGGAATGATAAGTATCGCGACTTTCCAAATGTTTTGAATGCTTTACTTGCTTGATGGGTCACTATGAAACAGTCACTTGTCGAAGTAAATCTGAAGTTCTGCTGTACATATAAAAAATCCTCCTAAGCGGAGGATTTTTCGACTAAAACCTTATGAAGTTTAGAATTTTGCTTCTAGCACATTCGCTGATACTTGGTTTTTCCAAAGCTCACGTAACGTCGGTAGATAGAATTTTTCACCTAACTCAACCAACTCTGCATCAATCAAACCATGAACTTCGTGCATGAATAGATAATCTAGTTCAACAGTTTGTAATTTTGACTGTGCTTTTTTATATTCTTTGCGCTTTTGCTGTGCTTTTTTTACCAAGTTATCTGCATAAGCACGGTCTTTATATTGCGCAATAGCATTCAAACGCAGTTCGATTACGCCCCAACCACTGAGTAGTAATTTGAATTTTTCAAAATCAGTAGTAGTAGATTCCCAGCTCATTTCTTCTAGATTTTCATTCTCAGGCAAAACTGGTAGCAAAAGCTCCATAACACTTGGGAAAATCTTTTTAAAATTCAAAACAAATTTAACAGGATGCTCGCCCGGATAGTCTTTAAATTGAACGTTCTTTTGGACATCTGTCAAATAGATGGTGAGCATTGGGGGAAATCCTTAAATAAAACACTGTCTTGCAAATATTTATTCAAACAAATGTCAAATAGCAACGAAAACAGAAAAAGAAAGGCATTTTAACAAGTGTGCCAATGAATTCAAAGCCCAATCCAATGAATTACTCGCTTCATCATCAGGCCTTTCTTCATTTTGTTCGTTCCTCTATTTTTAATAAATCGTCTGGTTTCTATACATACATTTCAAGATGAATATGAATCCAAAGAATCTGTGTTAAGCAATAACTAGTTGAAAAATAATTCAATCATTTATCCAATAAAAAGAGAGGCTGAATATGAATCAGCCCCTCTTTTTATTTTCAAACACTCTAGATGAATGATCTCAAAACTATTTATTTGGTATTGGGTGAAACCATTTGCTCAGGACGAACCACTTCATCAAATTGCTCTGCAGTGACTAAACCGAGTTCTACCGCAACTTGCTTTAGAGTTTTACCTTCTTTATATGCAGTTTTAGCAACTTTCGCAGCATTTTCATAACCAATTACAGGATTGAGTGCCGTAACTAACATTAATGAATCATGTAAGAAATGATCGATTTTTTCACGGTTTGGCTCAATGCCTACTGCACAGTGGTCATTAAAGCTATTACATGCATCACCGAGGAGTTGAATAGATTGCAATAAGTTAAAGGCAATAACCGGCATAAACACGTTTAATTCAAAGTTACCCGATGCCCCAGCAACATTAATGGTTGTGTCATTTCCAAGTACTTGAGCAACCACCATCGTCATAGCTTCACTTTGAGTTGGATTAACCTTACCTGGCATGATGCTTGAACCTGGTTCATTTTCTGGAATGCGTAGCTCACCAAAACCACAGCGTGGGCCACTGGCTAACCAGCGCACGTCATTGGCGATTTTATTTAAACTTACAGCAAGTGTTTTTAACGCCCCCGATGCAAATACAGCAGCATCACGTCCTGCAAGTGCTTCAAATTTGTTGGGTGCAGTGACAAATGGCAGACCCGTTTGTTTCGCAAGTTCTGCTGCTGCTTTTACAGCATATTCAGGATGTGCATTCAGACCTGTGCCGACCGCTGTTCCGCCTAGTGGTAATTCATACAGTCCTTCTAAAGCTTGATTTAAACGCTTCAAACCATGATCGAGCTGTGAAACATAGCCGCTAAACTCTTGGCCTAATGTTAAAGGCGTTGCATCCTGTAAATGTGTACGGCCAATTTTAACAATATCTTTAAAATCGTTAGATTTAGCTTCTAAGGTATTACGCAGTTTTGTTACTGCGGGAATTAAAAGCTCATTGATTTGTAGACTTGCAGCCACATGGATTGCAGTTGGGAAAGAATCGTTGGTCGATTGAGCACGATTGACATGATCATTTGGATGGACAGGTTTTTGTGAGCCCAACGGATTACCCAGTTTTTGATTGGCAATATTGGCAATTACCTCATTACAGTTCATGTTACTTTGCGTACCTGAACCCGTTTGCCAAACTACCAGTGGAAATTGTGCATCCCACTGCCCTGAGATCACTTCTTCGGCTGCATTGACGATATAACCAGAAAGTTCCTGAGGGATTTGACCCAATGCTGCGTTAGTAATCGCTGCTGATTTTTTAACGAGACCCATTGCACGAATCATTGGACGTGGTAAACGTTCACCACCAATTTTAAAGTTTTGCAAACTACGCTGTGTTTGTGCACCCCACATCGCATCGCTAGGTACTTCAACATCGCCCATTGTGTCATGTTCAATACGTGTTTGCATAAATGACCTCATATCCTTATCTATAAAACTTGAACGTCTATGCAGAATTAAACTCTGCTGATAAATACAGTTTAGGTAACTTGCCTAGACTTGTAAATAATAATCATTATCAATTATAAGTGGTTTATTTGATAATCTTTATCGTGATTTTATAAAGAAAATCATGCACAATGATTAAATTCACCCAATACAAGACGAGTTAATTACCTCTTAATGTTTGTTGATAGAAACGCCATTCATCTTCTAGCATTTTCTTTAAATCTTGTTCAGGCTGCCAACCAAAAGTACTTTTCGCTTTCTGTGTACTTGCCCCAAGCTGGTCATATTCATGGCTTGGGTAAAAACTAGATTCGACCGTCTTAATCTCGGCCTGTGTCACTTCTGAAAGCGTATCCAACAGTTGCTGTATCGAAACCAATTCACCTGAAATATTAAAGGCCTCACAGGCGAATTGCTGCTGCGACAACCATTGCAAACATTGCCACACCGCCTTACAGCAGTCGAGTACATGCAAGAAACTCCGTTCCACAGTACCATCTTCAGTTTTAGCTTGTTTGCGAAGTTCAATAAAGTCTCGTTGTAAAGCCCCGACTTGCATCGCAAGCGGCACGATATTTTTTGGCAATGGCGCAACAAACTCACCTAAAACTGCATGTTCGAAAGCACCTGCGACGTTTCCTAAACGCAAAATCGCAATTTTCCACTCATTATCAGTACGTGCGGTATCCCGTATAATTTCTTCCACCATTTGTTGAGATTTCACATAGGGATTTGGATAGGTAAAATTGATTTCTGTGTCTTCTGTTAATTCTGCCGACGACTGACCATATACCGCTAAACTTGATAAATGGATCAGTGTTCGTACACCTGTTCGCTGCATGGCACGCAGCAAACTCATGATACAACTGACATTATCATTATAATATTCAAGTGGTTTAAGGACGGATTCTTCCAATGACTTAAAGCCTGCCGTATGAATAACAGCATCGACGGTATATTGTTCAAATACTTTATTGAGTGCGGGAGTATTGCGAATATCGAGTTTGACAAAAGGCACATACATGCCTGAAATAAATTCTAGTCGTTCAAGTGTTTGTAAATTTGCATTGGATAAATTATCCACAATAATGACTTCTTGACCTTGAGCCATTAAACTCAAGGCTATATGTGAGCCTATAAAGCCTAAACCACCAGTCACTAAAATCATTGTTTAGATACTCCTTATAGTTATCAAGCTTTTACAAATCTTTGGCATCATCTTGGTGTCGTCACCAACTTATCTACAGATCTAAATTTTGAAACTTCGCCTCAGCATTTTTCATGAGCCGAATAATCTGCAAGAGCATTCTAGTTTTATCTTACTGCTTTAGAATTTTGACTGTGTTGCAGTTATGGATATTAACTGTATTTGATTTACGACAAATGACCTAGCTAGCTATCAATTTTGAAGACATCACAAGTTTTCGTGGCATTTGAGTTGAAGGGTTTTTGAAGAAGATATTTAATAATAGTTACATTGCGAAGCATGTTAGACAGCAACAAAATATTAGAAATGATCTTGATCGAATGAGCAAATAGAATTGAGCAGTCTGACTATTTTTGAGGTCGAGAAGCAGGATGTGAACGCCAGATGAATCATCATAAATATTCATCTGGCAAGATATTGGCAATGTAACTATAGCAGCAGCAAACTTTTGAAATCGCAAATATCTAAGGAACTTAATTTAGCGGATATAGCCTTTTTTAATCATGGCTGAGAATAGGAACTCGTAAACTTTTAAGATCATGCTCACCAAATAAGACCCATATTTTCGCCATAAAGACAGTCCAACAAAATTCAGCAAAACCGCAATGATCAGCGCTCCCGCCATATCCATTGGATAATGCACACCTAAATAGACTCTCGACCACGCCACAAGAAAAGCGAAAGCTAGAAATACATAGCCGACAGCTTTTTGCTTTGAAAAAATATAAGAAAATGCAATCGTACTAAAAAACAGCATGTGATCACTCGGGAATGATCCATTCGGTGAATGTTCTATAATCGTGCGTCCAACATCCAAGACAAATGGTCTAGGATAGTAAAAGAAACTTGAAATCACTTGGCTGATTAGAAATGCGACAATTGTAAAAACAGTGGCTTTAACGATTTGTTTTTTGGTGTCAAAACTGCCTTTAAACCAAGCCAAAAACATCAAAAGAATCACGATATAAAATAGATCATTGGCTATAAATATGGCAAAAGAAATAGTGAAATCTAAAGCATTGTCCGAAGCATTGATTGAATTAAATAAACTTAAATTAAATTTCTCTATATTCATGAGATGGTTTAAAAAATGAAAAGATCATAACACTCTGTAAAATCAAAAATTGCGTTTTATTCATATAAAGATTATTCAGTATGTAACCGCACAGTTTATTTATGAAAAAGTGATGGCTCGAGGCTGAATCCCAAATAAGCCAGAAGTTATACCAATCGTTCTATTTGAAGAAAAATTTGCAATGGCAGTGCTGCCTAAATAAGCAAAACTTTGCAAATGTTCAGATCATTGAGTAAATCATTGTATACTAGCTTTTTCTTCTGAACTCAGAACAAACTGTCGATCTAGACCGTTTATTCATTTAGTGAATTTCGATGAGTACTCTATTACTAATTACCTCCTCACCCACTTCGATATTGGCTTGGCATGCTTTGGGTCTTGCCCAAGCGCTGAAACAGAAAGGCGAAAACTTTCGGGTTTTTTTCTATCAAGATGCTGTAAATGTCGCAAATGCCCTGCAATGGGTGCCAGATGATCAACGCAAACTCAGTAGTGAATGGCAAAAACTCGGCATTCGTTTACCTGTTTGCGTAAGTGCAGCTCTCGCACGTGGGATCACAGATCAGGAAAATGCACAGCGTCACAATATTCAGCAACATAATCTAGCTGAGCAATTTGAACTTGTGGGCCTAGGCGAACTTGCCGATGCCGTACAAACTGCTGACCGTTTATTGCAATTCTAAAAATTTTTATTGCCGCGCATTTGTAGCATTGAAAAGGAAAATTACGTGAAATCTGTACTGGTTGTTTTAACCCATGCAAATCTTGCAAGCTTACAAGTACATGAAAGTCTTTCTGCGACCATGGTGCTTGCAACCTTCGGTTGTGACGTAAAAGTGTTGCTCAAAGATGCTGCGCTAAGCTTACTTCAAGCAGAACAAGAGTTTAGTCAACTCAAGCATGCGTTTAAACTCGCATCCAACATGGTTGATAGCTTTGAGTTTTATGATCTCACTCCGATTTATATTGAACAAAAAAATTCACAGCATCCATTTGTAATCAACAGTGAACAAGAACTTGAGTTTGTTCAATTCAATACTGAATTAATTCAACAATTTGATCATGTGCTGTATTGGTAAAAGAGGAATGATGATGTCAAATTCTACGCTGTATTTAGTCCAAGCCAGCTATGCCAATACCCTACAGCACATCCAGCAGTTAGCCAGTTTAATCAACCCTGAAGATGTGATCATCTTGATGGGTGAAGCAGTCTTACATATTGCAGATGAACAAATTCAGCAATTTGGCACATGTTATGTACTTGAAAATGATGCTGAGATTTTAGGTAAAATTATGAATTATAGTCATATGAAAGTAATCGACTATGCCGCTTTTGCTGATCTATGCCTGAGATTTAAAAGATGTATTTCACTCAAATAATTTGAGTAAAAGCGATCCATTTCTACAATCTTCTCTTTTGGAATGAATATGAATCTTGAATTAGACCAAGATGGCCATTTGGTGGATTACACTATTTGGAATGAAGCTGTTGCCCAAGAACTGGCTAAAAGTTTAGAGCTTGAGTTAAGCCCTTGGCATTTTGAAGTTTTACAAGCTGTACGACAGTTTTATCAACAGTTTGGTCACTCACCGGCAACTCGCCCACTCATTAAATTTTTAATGAAAACGGTGAGCGCTGATATTAATAATGCGGTGTTACAAGACAAATTTAACACGGGTTTGGTCGCTCGGCATTTAAGTCGTTTAGCGGGAATCCCTAAGCCTGCAAATTGTTTGTAATTTTAAAGCAATCTAAATACCGCTTAGGCTATTTTGGCTAAACAGATGCAAATTAACATCTTGAAGAAAGCCATAAAACAGCTTAGGCAGGTTTTAATTGGTTGAGAGCGATGTAATAGGCTTGGGTAAATATCGGTTTGACCTGTTTGGCTTGGATCGGTTCAGCACAACATGAGCACACCAAAACCGGTTTAAATTTTTGCCCACATGCCTGATGCACATATTCAACAGGTGATCCTAAGCCCTGATCCATATATTGATCAGCCCAATGGGTCATAGCTAGAAGGATGGGATACAAGTCTAAGCCTTTTTGCGTCAGTCGATATTCAAACCGTTCCTGACGCTCGACATAAGCAACTTTGGTTAAAATACCTTCTTCAACCAAACGCTTTAATCGGTCAGATAACACATGACGCGTCACACCGAGATTTTGTTGAAAGTCATCAAAACGTCGAATGCCCATAAATGCATTACGGATAATCAACATGGTCCAACGATCCCCTAGCACTGAAAGTGCACGAGCGATTGAACACGGTTGTTGACCTATATCATCCCATTTCATTTTATGAACCATCAAAAATAACGACCAACACCCAATTTAATTCATGCCTGTTGATTTTGCAAAATCCTTTTCAATAATCTTTGATATACAAATCATAAATCGACCTTCATTTCCAATCATTTATTTCATCGGATTGATCTGTAAATGAACTAAAAATGTATTTTGTCTTTATTGTCCTCAATTATTTCTAGCCATGCACGCGTTGCGGGACTCATGGCAACAGTGGTATTCCAGGCCATACTGAGTTTCCAGTCTAGGTTTGGATTTTCTAATTCAGCCATATGGTATTTTGCCGCATCAAGTTGTTCACAATAAATTTTAGGCAGGAGTGCAATCCCGACATTTGAATCTACCATTTTGGCGATGAAGTCCCACTGGCTACTTTTACACACTACATTGGGCTCAAATCCGACGTAATTTGCCGCCTGTATAATGATGTCATTGAGTGTGAAAGTATCGTCATACAATAAAAAAGATTCTTCTTTTAATTCAATTAACGAAACGGTTTTTCGCTTACGCCACTGTGAGTTTTTTTTGGACAATAGACACAAAGGTGACTCCATCACTGGAATACCGCTCAACACCGGTTTCAAGTGACCCAAAATGATCCCGACATCGACCTGTTTTTTTAAAATGGCATTTTCAATACCCGTCGCCCCTACCTCAAAAAAGCTCAGTTCAATATTGGGGTATTTTTTATGAAACAGCGCGATTAACTGACTAAACATCACCGATGCCAATGGCGGTAAACCTAGAGTCAATTTACCTTGTTTTAAGGCGCGAACTTGGGTGACAGTATCAAGCATCCGTTGTTGTTCATTCAAAATCACTAAAGCATGCTGATAAATCTGCTCTCCCATATAGGTGAGCTGTGCTTCCCTTTTTCGACCTGCTTCTCCTTTATGAAATAAAGGCACGCCGATCTCGTCTTCTAACTGACGAATTAATTTGCTAATGGTCGGCTGAGTGACAAAAAGCGCTTCTGCTGCATGACTGAAACTCTGTTTTTGCACGATGGTCACAAAGACTTTTAGGCTTTTAATGTCCATTATTATTCCATTTAAGCATAATTAATAATTAATTATTCATAATTATACAGGGTATGCACTTTTAAAATAGCGTCATCTCCTATTCTGCTGTTGTCTCATGGATACGTTTCCACAATCTACTTCCAAATTTACCCAGTTTCTTAAAACTTTAGCGCAGCTAAGTTTATTGATATTGATCTGGTGGATCGGCTCTTGCATTCAATCATGGTTTAACTTGCCGATCTCTGCTGGCGTGATTGGTTTATTGCTGCTATTAGCTGCATTGTTGAGTGGTTTATTTAAAATGCAGTGGGTCAAACAAGGCTCAGATTTTATTTTGGCTGAACTGGTTCTATTCTTTATCCCCTGTGTAGTTGGATTAATTAAATATCAAGATTTATTACTCAGCTCTGGCTGGCAGTTAATTTTAGCCGTGGTACTGGGTACCGTCTGTGTCATGGTGTTTACAGCATTTACGGTTTATTGGGGCTTTAAACTCGAGGCAAAACTTAAAGCGAAACACCAAACTGCGACAGATCATGATGTCAACACAGCAGGAAAAACCTTATGAACGATTTTGGGTTGAACAGCATCTCTGTATTGTTTTTCGTCCTGACCCTAATCGGTTATATTTTGGCGAAAAAGCTACATCGTAAGTTACCGTATATGGTTCTTTCCCCTGCACTATTCGTCCCGTTTGTGCTGATTATACTCATGCTTTGCTTTCATATTTCATATGACACCTATATGCAAGAAAGCCAATGGATTGTATGGATGCTCGGCCCTGCCACTGTGGCCTTTGCTATTCCCATCTATGAATATCGACAAATTATCCGTCAGCATGCGCTGAGCATTAGTTTGGGCATCGTGATTGGTATGTTAGCAGGGATTATTAGTGCTTTTTATTTGGCACAGTTGTTTCAGTTTGACCAAGAAACGTCTTATAGCTTAATGGCACGTTCCATTTCTACGCCCTTTGCCATGGAACTTACCTCGAATATTGGAGGTTCAGTAGAATTGGTGATTCTATTTACCATGATTACTGGGATTGCCGGCGTGGCTATGGCTGACCTAGTTTTGGCTGGGCTTAAATTGCATTCACGCTTTGCACAAGGTGCGGCTCTTGGCAATGCTGCACACGGATTTGGTACAAGTAAAGCATTATCACGTCATAAAGAAGAAGGTGTTGCAGCCTGCTTGAGCATGGTACTTGCTGGAGTATTTATGGTATTGCTTGGGCCATCGCTTATTCATTTAGTCATTTATCTGTTGGGATAAAATAAAAAGCCCAGTGCAGTCTCTGGGCTTTTAAAATGATGATTTAAACTGTTTCATCTGTAAAACTATACAGCTAAATAATGTATTGCTATGACAAACGCTAAAAGACTCGATACTTCTGTGATTTCAATCGCGGCACCAATTGTATCTCCTGTCACACCACCTATACGCTGAATAAATTTCCATCGTAAATACAATAAAGTACAAATAAATGTAAGAATACTGACCACTCCAAGCCAGCTAAAATACAAACATGCACTTAGGCAGAGTATAAAGACCATGTATGCCGACTTGCGTCGAATAGTTTCTGCTATCGATGAGCCTAAGCCTTTTTCACGGACATACTGAGTTGTTAAAAACAAAAATAAAGGGGCTAAACGACCCAACATTGGAAATACAATCAATGCCAAATACATTTGCTGTTGTAGCAAAACATAAAGTGCCGACCATTTGAGTAAGCAAATCACGACGAGGCTCAAAACACCGATCGGCCCACATGCAGGGTCTTTCATGATGTTAAGTGTACGCTCGGCATCACCAAAGCCACCGACCCACGCATCTGCCGTATCAGCTAAACCATCTAGATGTAATCCACCTGTGAGCCAAATCCAGACTACAAGCAAAATACTAGTGAGTAAGACGATCGGCAGGCTGTGAAATATAAAAGCAAGCAAGGCAAGAATGCCACCGATCAGCAATCCCACCGCTGGATAAAACAATAAAGACTGTCCATTTTGCTGTTTCGATGGCATCGCTTTAAGTTGAATAGGGAAAGTCGTGAGAAACTGTAGAGCAATCCAAAAAGGTGTCATTCACTTTGCTCCAAAAGACGAATATTTGCACGATTTTGCACAATGAATGAATTTAATTGTCCCAATTCAGCAGTCATTTTTAATAAATCATCTAAGTGACTTTGCTGTGCCATACATTTTAATAATTTAATCACACCACCATGGGAAACCAATAAAACGCGTTGCCAATGATGCTGTTGAGCCTGCAAGACTAGCTCATCTAGACCGCTTAATATCCGATGTTGAAATTGCTGAAGACTTTCTGCATTCGGTGGCGTAAATGTGCTGGGACTTTGCCAAAACTGTGCGAGTAACTCTGGAGTGTTTTCATAGATATGCTTGGTTGATACCGCTTCCCAGTCGCCAAAATGCATTTCTTGAAACTTCGCATTTTCAAACATTGGACATTTGAGTTGTTGAGACAAATCTAAAGCAAATAAACGGCAGCGCTGTAAGTCAGAAGTAATGATGACATCCCAGCTCGCTAAACCGTGTGTATGTATGACGTTCAATACATCATCTATGGTCTGCTGCATCTGCTGCCAACCTTTTTGCGTCAAAGCATCATCTGTAGAGCCACGTAAGGTATGGCTTAGTTCAGTCTCACCATGACGCAATATATCTAAACGGAAATGTTCCATTTAAACTTTTTCACCAATCACAGCAGCTTGTGCAAAAGTCGCCATGTTGTTATGTAAACGACATGCCAAACGAATTAAACCCAATGCCGCACCGGCACCGCTGCCTTCACCTAAACGTAAATTCAACTTTAAGAGTGGTTCAGCTTCAAGGGCTTGAAGTAAACGCTGGTGCCCATATTCAGCCGATTGATGACCAAAAAGCATCCATTCACGTACAGAAGGATTTAAACGAACAGCGACCAAGGCAGAAACCGTACTAATAAATCCATCCACGACCATTGCTAGCCCCAATTGCGCACAGCGAATGTATGCTCCAACCATCGCGGCAATTTCTAAGCCACCAACAGCACATAGGGCTTTAAAGACATCTTGGCCGACATAGTCGTGATGTAAAGCCAAGGCCTGATCAATCACGTGTTTCTTATGTGCCAATTGTTCAGCACGAATACCTGTACCAACACCTGTCAATTTTTCGGCCGGCTCATTAAATAAAAAACATGCAACAGCAGAAGCAGAACAGGTATTGCCAATGCCCATTTCCCCTGCGACATAAATTGACGCACCTGCAGCGATAGCATCTTCAACACTTTTACGGCCAAGATTCATCGCTTCAATACATTGTGATTCGCTCATCGCAACAGTTTTAGCAAAATTTGCTGTACCCGCTGCAATACAGTAGCGCTCTACCCCTGCATATTCATAAGCTTCACCTACCGAACCACAGTCAATCACTTGTAGTTTGGCTTGATACTCACGTGCAATGACACTAATACATGCACCACCGGTCGTGAAGTTTTGTAGCATTTGGCGTGTGACAGCTTGTGGGTAGGCCGAAATATTTTCTTCCATCACACCATGATCACCTGCAAAGATGGTAATCCATGGGAAATCGATATTGGGTTGATCTGTGTTTTGTAATGATGCAAGTTGCACCGCAACATTTTCAAGTTCTGAAAGTGAGCCCGTAGGTTTAGTTAACTGTAACTGGTGATTTACCGCCCGTTGCTTAGCTTCGATACTCGGATTTTGACAGGGTTCTTGCCACCAGTTCATGCTTTATCTCCTTTTAAGATCATTGGAAAACCTGCAACACAAAACACCACATGGTCAGCGATTTGACCAATTTGTTGATGTAAGCGCCCAGATTCATCGACGAATTTTCGACTGATTTGTCCCATGGGAACAACGCCTAGTCCAGTTTCGTTACTGACTAAAATAATGTCTGACTTTAATGTTGGCAGCACCGTAAGTAATTTTTGGCATTGATGCTGTTGAAAGTCTGCTTGTTCATGCAGCAATAAATTACTCATCCACAGCGTTAAACAATCGATAAGAATGGTTTGATGCGCTTGGTCTATTTCAAATAAGCGGTCGGCTAAATACAAAGGTTCTTCAATCAGGCCCCAATGCTCAGGACGGTCGGCTTGATGATGCTGAATTCGCTCCTGCATTTCCCCATCATATGCTTGTGCTGTAGCCACATAGATGACGGCTTGAGCACTTTCTTTGGCTTTTTGTTCTGCAAGTCGGCTCTTACCTGAACGTGCCCCACCCAAAATAAAATGAATCATGACTGTGTCATCTCTATATTTTGTCTGAACTGATGTTGATAATAAGGACTTAATGCCCCTTGTTGTACTTGAGCCTGATAATGACCAAAAGTCAGCTGCTCACTTTCAAAATCAAAGCTGTGCTGTTCAATTTGTTGGATTCTTTCAAAAATATCATCGCTATACCATGCCTGTTTATACAAGCCCAATGTGATATGCGGACAATATTCGATTGGTGCAATTTCATTCGAACTTAAATTCAAAGCTTGACGTAAATGCTCTAACTTACGCTCTACATCCACAATTTCAATAAACAACGCGCTTTGAAAGCTATTGATCTGACCTGTACGTAACCGAATATTAGATAGTGATAACTGTCGAAGTTGTTGTTGGTGCAGTGCCAATTCATCTGCTGAGAAATTATCATTCCATCGTTGTTCAACATGATCGATTAATTGGGTTTTATTTAACTCTTCAAAAAAGCCACAAATAAACACAGTGATATGAAATTGGCGCGTATTCGGTGTGTATAAAAGATCTGAAAACTGCGCTCGAAGTGCTGTGAGATACGCCAATAATTCAGGATCCTGTATTTCTATATACCACAAAGCATAGTGCTGACGACCTTGATGCCAATCGGGATAATCCTGATTGAGCGTCGGTACGACTTGCATTGAGGGTTTTAAAAACACAGATAAATCACTTTAAATTCAATCTGCTTTATTAAAGCATGAATCAAAACAGACTTTGCCCAATTTTGATTTAGTAATATTCATTTAAAGCTGAAATTCATTCATCTAAAGCATCTTTGTAAGAAAAAAATGCCGAGTCATACTCAGCATTTTGATTCAATATATATTGCGCACAGATAAGCATTATATTTTAGGCAAATTTCGCAGTATCTTTCTGATCTTGCGTTACAGCATGGTTTTTCCAAGATGTAAACTGCTCTGTGGACTGATCAGAAAAATGCTGCAACTGTATCATTACATTGGCCTCAATCTGTTCAATACGTTCCAGTTGTTCAAGCTCGTTGGTCTTTTTCAGTTCTGAAAATTGCAACTGGATAAAGTTGATAGCCTGATCCATCGTACATTGATTTACACTCACGGCATACATCAAACCATAGACAATCCCTTGTTGTAGATGTGTTGTCTCAAGTCCATATTTCACATTGGTCGCCAACGAGCCCAACACTCGTTCATTAATTGCAAGTTTACGTAAAGGATCTCGTGCCACACGCGCACACGGATCTTTATACGCATGTTCACAAGAGTTTATAAAGCTTTCTGCCAGTCGTGTTAAATCAAAAGCACGATTAGGTAAGCATCGTGCTAAACCAGCCTGCACCTCGTCAATGAGTTCATGCATAAATTGATCAACACGATGATCTGCAAGTGCCACACCTATGGTTTGATGATTGAACAGTGCAGATTGCCAAGCCAACATGGCATGTACGCCATTCCATAAGCGATTTTTGATTAGCTGAATATCTTCAATATGATCGACCAAAATCATTTGACGCATTTTTTCTAACAAAGGACTGTTATTTTCTACATAGATCGGCATGTCAGATTCTGCGTTAAATAAAATTAAATCCATGCTTTGCAATATATGACTTGGGTGGAAATTTCGGCGCATATCCTCAACATATAAAGTGGCTTGACGTTCCTGATCAGGATTTAATTTCGTCGCATCTTCTAAGTCTAATTGAGCATCCACTTCAACTTCATCTAATTGAAATTGTTTGAAAATATTATATTTTATACGGAGCTGACGATATAAGTTTTGGTCACTTAACTTTGATACCATGCGGTTGACCACGGTGTCGCAAAAATAGTGTTGTTGTATGATTTTCTCAGCAACGACCGCCCCTGCAAGCTCAGTTAAAGCCTGTTTTAAATGTGTCATTAATAAATGTTTTGCCCCGACTTTGTTCAAAATAATGAGCATCGTTAGGGGTTCGATGGCTTTCTCATCATGTGCAATATGTCGTGCATACAGGCCTTGTGCAATGGTATTGGCTTCTTCCGCAATCGCTTTTTCAGGCAAACAGATGGCAACCAAACTTGACTCTGTGTACATCTCTTGCATCTGCTGAATATTTTCAGCATCAATGACTGCCATGTTTTCAATGCGTTCGTCATAAGACAATTGACCATAGCGAATACAATAGGTACCAAATGCATTGACCGCAGAGCGATATAAAGGGTTACGTGTCGAAGCATAGATTTTTTTCGGGCGAGTATAACCATCCCAATGCGACAAAATTTGTGCTAAATAACCACCACCAATCGCCCCAAAACCATGAATACCAACAGTGAGCTGATTAAGGGTTTGTGGAAAAGCCTCTTGCACATGCGGCATCTCTAAATGCGCAGTGAACGGGTCAAGTTCCGTCAAACAGTCATACATACATTCATAATAATATTTGGCTTTGGACAGCATGTTTTGATTGGGCGATTTAATATCTTTAAACAGTACGGTAATACCGCCAGCGTCAAAGGCCGAAGTCACACCATTTTCCGAGTCTTCAAACATCAAACAATCAGCAGGATTTAAATTCAGCTTTGCGGCAGCACGCATAAATATTTCAGGATGTGGCTTACCATTTTCAACTTCATCGCCACAGACTAAGACATCAAAGAACTTATACACATTGGCATTGATGAGATATTCTTCTGCGATTGCACGGCGACTCGATGTTGCCACGGCCATCCTCAGTCCTGACTTGCGTAAGCGTTCTAATACTTGAACCAAGCCTTTTTTGATCGGTACACCAAACTGACGAACATGCTCCAGCTCTAATTCATCTGCGCGTTTGCGAATATCTGCGTATGGAATGTTTTCATCATATTCGGCTTGGGCCAATCGATGCGCGCTTTGTGCACTTAGCCCCAAACAATTCATCAGATAAGATTCGGAAAACTCAACACCGGTCAATTCAAGAGATGCCTGTTTCAATGTTTGAAACCGTAAACGTTCAGTATCAAACATTGTTCCATCCATATCAAAAATGGCGCCCAAAACCAAATCATTATTAAATTTAAGCATTTAACCTCCGTTATTTTTTATGTGAAAAGAATAACGGAGAAAACTATTGATTCAGTACTTTGAGAATTAATGAAACAATTGTGATTATTTTTTAATCAAAGTGCTTGCTTTAAACATCTATTTTGTAAGATCAATCACCAATCAAGTAACATCATGTAATTAAAACCCACTGTTGTCAGGATTGTCTTGTCGTCACACTAGCCTATCGAAGTATGTATAGAACTCTCTGCTTATTTCATTCAGTCACTCGCTTCACGGTTTGAGTTTTGGTTTGAAATAAAAAGAATACGATTAAACCAAGCATCACTAAAAATAAAAAATAATACGGAAATTCTTTGTGCCACTGGTATAAACCCGTGCTAATCAGTGGCCCGACAACAAAGCTCAAGGCCTGAGTGGCTGTACACCAACTTGCCACCTTAGTCTGTAACGCACTGGGCGCCGTTTGCGCTGCACCCGTTGTAAATGCAGGGATTAAACATGCAACCGATATACCATATAACAGGTACGTGGCTTGAAATATCCGTAATTCAATGGTGAAAACCGAAATCAGCAAGGCTGCTGCCATGCTAAACAGCCCACCCCAAAGTAAGCGATATACACTCCAATTTAAATATTTAGAAATCAGCGTTTGCATCACTACCAAAGCGATACCCACGACGAGAGAACACTCTGCAAAATGCACTGCGCCTTCTGCAGCAGTCATATTAAAGCGGTCTTGTATATAAAACCCGGCCGTTAAATTTACGGTCACGATGGCAAGATAGAGACTGAATCCCAACATTAACCATGGATAGCATTGCTGAATGCTCAAATCCGTAGATTGTATCTCATCCTTAGCTGTCACTGGCTTTTCAACGATATGCTGTTCGGTATGTCGGTCAAAGCTGAACACCAAGACCGCAGAAATCAACGCTAAAATAATGATTGCAGCCCAAAGCGGCGTCATGATTCCACCGAAGCCCAACAGCAAAGTTGTTAGAAATGGCCCAATGATCACGCCTGCACTATTTAATGCACCGAATTTTGACATCGCTTGTGAACGCTGCTGCTCATTGCTAAAACGGGTCATCACATAAGTTTGCAAGGCAATCTGTGGCATCGCCATAAATACCCCAGTGGCTGCACGTGAAAGCATTAGTAAACTAAACAGCAACAACATCCCTATCTGAACAGAAAGGCCATACATCAACACTGCAGTAAATAGCCCCCATGTCACAGCCATGCCCACAAAACCGATACTCAACAGTTGATAAATCGAAAACTTGGATTGATTTTTTGAAATGTAAATCGCACCGATGGCCATCAGCAGCGCACCGACGGAAACCATTGCTCCGCCTTGCAGTTCAGAAAGCTTTAACTCTCGAACCAATGGCGCCAACAGCGGCAATATCATCGAGAAACTTGCACCATTGGCAAGACTGGCAGCAATAAACAGTTTGTTATTTCGATCCATTATTTTTGTTATCCATTTTTAATGGCTACGTTATAAACAATAGAGGTGACTTAAGCCACCTCTATTTTGTAAGTCACGATACCGTGCTTTAACCCTGATTCAGGATTTAAATTAGTATTTCACCGTATAACTTAAACCGTAGGTACGACCTTGAGCTGCTAGGCTAGAAATTGGGCCATAGACAGTTTCAACCGACTGGCTGTATACCGACTTATAATCCGTATTCCATACGTTGTAGACACCAAAGCCCACATTACCCGGTCCTACTTTTGCATTGGCAATCACGTCCATCGTTGCAAAGCCTTTAATTGCCGCTGCTGGAGCAGATCCAAATTTCACAGCGTCTTTTTGGGCTTTGTCTGTACCGCCAATCGCTAAAGCTTGTACACGTAGGCTCATGTCATTATCAAACTGCCATTCTGAAAATGCTGTACCTTTTAAAGGTGCTACACGAATAGCATCCAATTCTTGCCAGTCACCTTGGGTATTTTTAAATTGGCCCGTGGTATATGCAACTGTGCCCCCAACTGTCCAATTTGGTTGAACTTCATAACTGGCATTGGCTTCGACACCATAGATACGTTCATCGGTATCAATAACATCAATGGTGTAATTCGGCGCACCAAATTTCAGGCTTTTATCTGAGTCATTATAAAAAGCTGTCACTCCTGCATTTAAACCACCGGCATTTTGTACACGCCAACCGAGTTCATAGTTATTGACTTTAATCGGGTCAATGGTTTGGCTATTAATCACAGAATTTGCAGGCACATCACGCAGCATACGTTGCACATCGGGCAAGTTTGAACCTTGTGAGAAATTGGCAAACACTTGCTGTGCATCTGTTAAGTGATACACCGCGCCAACATTAAACAGCGTTGCATCATGTTTTACTTTGCCGCCATTCAGTGTTTTCGCCACATAACCTGGGGTTAAATCTGCAGTAATGGCTTCCATATAAGGCACAGATGAATCGACATCGCTTTCTACACGTTCATGGCGAATGCCTGCTTGTAAGCCAAGTTGGTCGGTTAATTCATATTGCGCTTGGGCAAATACCCCAAGTTTTTCTGTTTCAACATCTGGGCCAAAGGCATAGTAGTTAAACGGCTGATAACTCAAACCATTACTTTGAATAAACGTTGCGCTGTCATACATTTGGATATTTTGTTGATCTTTTTCATTTTCATAGTCCACACCATAGGTTAAACCCAGTTCACGACCATTTAAGTTAAGATCTTTTTGTAGAGCAACACGCGCGCCTAAAACATCGATATCGGTTTCTGACTGATACACCAAGAAGAGTTCAGGTGCCATTTGACGTGCAGATGGGAACCACCGTGCTTTTTCATTTCGATAATAGGTTTCAGCGTTTAGACGGTGGCCTAAAATATCTTGATTTTCATATTGTGCGTTGACGCTATAACGTTCAGTTTGTGGTTGTTCAGCAAGTAGTAAGCCCTTTACTGCATTTAATGACAACGGCAGCTTGCCACCCACGGGCTGTGAGCGCAGCGCATTTAAATTTGGACCATAGTCAGGTCCATAATCACTATCTTGCTCATCATTATAATATTGCGCGCCAAAACTCAGCGTTTGACCATCGGCAATTTTCCAACTGACACGACCATTTAGATCTAAAGTGTCGGTATCTTGACGGTCTGTTTGCGCAATTTCAGGTCCAATACGGTTGCCATGGCTATCTTGTATTTCGCCACGTTTGGTATAGCTTGCACCTAAAGTTCCGCGTAAATTGCCTTGATTAAAATTCATGGTTTGCGCAGCTTCATAAGCCAGCGCATCGGACTTAAAGTTATTACCAGAAGTGACTCCTACTTTTGTTTCAAAACTCAGCGGCTCTGATCCACCTCGTTTAGTGATGATATTGATAATACCGCCTGTCGCACCTGAACCATAAATACTACTTGCACCAGAGACCACTTCAATTCGTTCAATCATCGACGGGCTAATACTCGCCAGTTGTCGAGATCCATCACGATATCCCGTTTGTGGCACACCATCGATCATGTATTGCACCACACGTCCACGCATGGTCATCCCATAGTTAGACGTTGTACCACTTGATGGAGTCAGTGATGGCACCAATAAACCGACAATATCAGCTGTGCTTTTACCTGCATTGGCTTGTTTTTCAATTTCTTCTTTAGGAATGCTGTACACCGTACCCGCAATATCGGCAATGCTTTTCGCAGAACGGGTTGCCGTCACAACAATCGGTGCCATTTTAGTGGCTTCTGTAGTTTGTGTTTCAACTGCTGTATTTTGTGCAGTGTCTGTCGTGACGTCTTGCGCATAAAGCTGAGTGCAAATTGCTAAGCTGAGACAAGTCAGTTGCATCGGTAGAGCTAAACGTTTCATATTCTTTTCCATTTCTTAGAGTTCCGATTGAGTCGGAAGAGTTTGAGTTTTTAAATTTTGTGTTTTTAAAACAATGCGCTGACTAACTAAGACACTGATTACTGAGCCGATTGCCAATACCAAGTAAAAATGTCCATAGCCTAATGATTTTGCGAGAAAGCCTGAAAATGCACCGCCAATGAAGTAAACGAGCAATTCAAAGCAAACTAATATGGTGAAATCGGTACCCGCCTGTTCTTTAGAACTGGTCTGCATGAAATAGGCATAAAGTGATGTCATGGCGATATAACGAATGGCTAGCATCAGCACGACAAATAGACCTAAAAGCAGATGCCATTGATTCAACCACCCCAATACAACGGCTGCCCCAATGACGGCATATAGCAATGTACGTAACCATCCTGCCCAGACCAACAATTGCGTCGCTTTGATTTTTTTCAGCAATACAGCTGCACTAACAGCTGCAATCAGGCCGACACCGGCACCGACCACAGACATCAACACCCCGATCTGAGACAGTGACCATTTTTGATCGATCAACATGGGATTCAGCATTGCCATAGCGGGTGCTTCCACCACGCGATAACAAACAATGAGCAGCAAGGCCCAACGAATCTCAGGTCGTTTAAACGCTTGTCGTAGGCTTGGTTTGGCTTTGGCAAGTTGAGTTTCTGGTTCTTCTTGAATAAAAAACACAGCAAACATGGTTAAAAATGTCAGCAGCGCTAAAGTTGTGAGCGCTGACTGCCAACCCCAATATTGGTAAATCCATAAAGTCGCAGCGCCACCGAGCATACTACCGACGGCCACCCCAATACTTTGTGCCATACTGCCCAGACGGTAATTGCCTTCGGTAAATTTCTCTACCGTATAACCATCAATCGCAATATCTTGCGTTGCCGCAAACGTTGAAATCCATAAACCAACAATGACAAATAAAGTCAGCCCATAAGAAAACTGCGTAAAGGCTAAAACCAGTACCCCCAGTACCAATGCGATTTGCGTAAACAACAACCATGTTTTACGTTTACCGAGTTTTTTGACATAAAGCTGATCGATCCAAGGCGCCCAAAAAAACTTGAATGCCCATGGAATATAAAGCAGCGATAACATGCCGATCCAGCGTAAATCTACCCCTTGATGTCGTAAAATGGCAGGCAAAGCCACATTGTAAAAATACAGAGGCAATGCATGTGCTAAGTACAAAATGATCACGACGCTCAAACTCAGGACTGAAATTTGAGATGGTGAAATTGCATGATTTAATTTTCTTGAGTGTTGTTGCATATCCACCTCTGCACTGCCCATTGCAGCGCATCAGACTGTTCTAATGAAACGTAATAAGGCACACGCCACGCTGCATGCAGTGCGGGTGTGTTTAAACGTTTGAAGTCATCTGGATCTTGCGCAATACGCACCAGACCCAAACAATATTGAAAAAAGAGATGTTTAAACTTCTTGTACCAAACGGCCTGTATTTGCCGATATTCTTCAGGAAAAGTTGTTCCCTCAGCCGTTTGCATAACCAAAACAAAGGGCTGACTTTTCAGAAAAAAGCGCTCAACTTGAGTCAACCATTGTTCAAACTCTTCCACTGAAACATGCGCTGAAAAGCGCATGTCCAGTATGTGCATGTGGGTGCAGCGATAACTCATGACACCGCCTTAGCTAGTTGCTGATGCTGAAATGCCTTGGAGTCTTTTAAGTAATGACCGAATTTTGCATAAAAAGTTTCTCTAAAGCAGTAATACAACATGGCAGTCTTTTCAGGCATTGGGATTAGGCGCTGCGCTTCATAGCACATGTCTTCAACTACGACGGCATAAGGCTTCACACTATGATCAGGCTCTCCCACAATCTTGGCTGATGCGGCATTTTCAAAGATATAAAAACTCAATAAACGCATGACGGGACGTAAATAGCCTTTACCAAAAACGGACTTTTCACCAAATAACAAATGCCAACCTAGATCTAGCTCGTCACCGTCGTAGTACAAACCTAATCGATCCCGTTTTCCCTCGTAAATCTCTGTGTAGCCCACATCTTTACCGTTTACCCCTACGATCAAAATTCGGTGATGATCATCTGCCAGCATTTTTTCGTAATACACTTTTAGTTCAGTTTCTGACTTATTGAGTTGCCACTGTGGAATCACATGCGGTTCATGCATCCATTTATGAACCAAAGCCATATCTTCTGGATATTGCATTTGTCGTAAGTAGTATTGCGTCTCATTCTCATAGTATTCATAAAAATCAGGTAGTTGTCGTGATAACGTTGTCATGATCTCGTCCTTTAAGTTTGTTTAATCTTTTCTGTTCTTAGCTCAAAAATCTGCTTATGACGCAATACGGTTGGTTGTCATTTTCTGCTTAGCAATATGCAGTTGTTTCGCCCACTGATTTAAAGTGTTTGGACTTACAGGGTTTGCAATTGGATCTAAAAATACAGGTACTGGTCGTTCTGCTTCGTCGTTATAACTGGTGGTAAACAGTCGTACTCGGTTCAGACAAATGTTCTCGAAACGTGGACGGAACATACTGAATTTTTCAATACGATCTGCCAAATCAGGATGCGCCTGATGAAATTCATCGATCACGCTGGAGATGGTCTGCCAAAATTCAAGTTCTGTATGCTCTGGATAATCTTCAAGGAAGACATTACAGATATAGCGGTAATGCACCATGAATAAACCTGTAAAGATAAAGTGACTAAGTTCTTCAGCAGGATGGCGCAGTAAAATTTGCCCTTCAGGTGGTAAATTTTCGAGTTCAGGAAAATCTTCATCAACTAAATTGACATCATCAATAAAGTCCTTCAGCACCATTTTTTTCGGTAAACCATTTTCATGGATTAACATGGTGTTTTCACCGTGCGGAGAAAAAGCTAAACCATATTTGTATAAGCAAATCAGTAGTGGTGTTACGCAGACTTCAGCAAAACGCTTCAGCCATTGCAAAGGCGTCAAACCTGAAGCCTCAATCAACACGGATAAAATAGACCGACCATTTATGTCTCGATGCAACAATGCTGCTTGGGAAAGTGCTAACTGGTGTTCACCAATACATGGCTCGACACTTTCACGCCATAAACAACCAAACAATTCTTTAAATTGGTAAGGCGCACCGTCTATCTGATCAAAACACGGCTGTTGTAAAGTGAGACTCGCAATTTCGCCCAAAAATGCCACCTGTGTTTTTTGCAGGTCTGCATCATGATGTTGAATGTCCTTCAGCCAAGCGGTCACCGCAGGTGCAGCCAAATTTCGTTTTGAAGGCAAACCTCGATAGACCGCCGTATTAAAGATACTGACAGGTAACTTCACATAATGACGTTCAGGATGACTGGTATTGCATAAAGTACGAATTGATTGCATTGGCACATAGTCGTCTTGTCCAATGTCCAGCTCTACAATGCGCTGATCGACGATTTCATTGGCATAGGTCGGGATTAACCACTGATGCCATTGCCATGCATGTACAGGAATAAAGAAATACTCAGCAGCATCTAAGGCTTTGTCCGCCAATTGCTGTTGAAAATCGTGTAATTGCGCAGAATTCAATTCATGGCGATATAAGCTTTTCGCATCCCAAGCCTCGGTCGAACGAAACTCAGCTAAATCACGATGAACAGCTAACCACAGAACTTTGACCGTTGGAGAAATCTCTGGTGCGGAGCTTAAATAATCATCATAGCCAAAACCCATACGGCCTTTACTCATAATGAGCCAGGGGTGTCCACGTAACATGCCTTCAATTTGATAGTGTGGTGCTGACAGCACAGCCTGACTTAGCAATCGCTGTTCATCAAAAACATGTGCTTCAGCCAACCATGTATTGTTCATCTCTTTAATCAAATAGGCCTTAGTAAATGGCTTCACCTCAGCTTGATTTGAAAAAGCACGAATAAATTCATGCAGATTCCATGCGGGCTCTGTTGTCGATTCACTTAACTCTCGAACGCTCCCTTCAACAATACGCCAATGCCCAAGCAGAAACTGAGTCGCTTCAAATTGATACGTTTTATCATCCAGTTTGAGTTGCCAAGTGTTATTTTCCACTTGCTGAATCTGAATAATTTCTTCATATAAAAACTCAGCAATTGCCATTTCAATCAGTCTTTGCCCTGCACGGCGCCACTGCGTTTGATTTATCTGTAATTTTGCAAATGTCATTATAATTTCTCGAGTTTAACCGTATTCTGTTCTTGCTTATTCGGCATGGTCGTATTGCGGTTCATTGCATAGTTGGCAATGGTTTTTTTTACGGATATTGGTCTTTGGATATTGGTTGGCGCTGATTTTTTCACAATACCCATACTGTGCATTTCAGTATTTTCACTGGGTGAAAAATGTTGGAAACTTTGTGCTTGATCGCCTAAATCGTATAAGTCAAAACCCAATAATTGATTAGCAATGACCGCTGCACGGTGAGCACCCAGCCCTAAATCTGGTGTTCCTACGCCGTGGCTGTGCATTTCCTGATTTTGAACAAAAATTTCACCGACAGCGTCATGCTGTACGCGGTAGTCCTGACTAATTTTCCAGCGACCGAATTCATCACATTGAATCAGTGGTTTTAGATATTTGAGATATTGCCACTCTGGACTGTGATATCCCGTTGAAGCCACGATAAAGTCCGCATCTAGATAGAATTGTTCTGCCGTGACTTTATGCTGAAACTGCAAACGGATACCCGCACCATGAGGCTCGGCATCGACCAAACCCACCTGAGCATGTAAATGCGTCTGTTGAATATTTTGACCAATACTCCGGTGATATAGTTTTTGGTAAATATCACGGATGGTTTTTGCACTGATGCCCTTATATAACAAACTTTGTTGCTTCAATAGTTCGGCTTTATTTTCAGGGCTCAGTTGATAAAAGTGCGCGGTATAATCTGGACTAAAATGCTCCAATCCAAGTGGTGCATATTCCATTGGGAAAAACCCATTTGAGCGTGTCAGCCAATGCAATTTAAACTGCGCTGTTGTGGTTTGATCCTGCAAATATTGACGATCAAACAGATCCATAAAGACTTCGGCCGAAGACTGGCCTGATCCCAGTACAACCACATTCCCTTTCAAGTGATTTAACGCTGCATTGCAATAATTTGCAGAATGTAAGCAGCGCTCCGGATATTGCTGTTGTATGTCTTTTAGACACTGTGGTAAATGCGGAACATTACCCGAACCAATGACCAAATTTCGGCATTGATAACGTCTAAAACGTCCATCTTGCTCAACCATGACTTCAAAGCCTTGCTCTTGGGCATAAATGGCTTTTACGGTTGATTGATATTGAATATGCTCTAGTTGGTCTGCAACCCATTGACAATAATGGTTATATTCACGTCTAGGAATCTGAGCTTGTTCTAAAAAATAGAATTTGTATAAACGCTGCTGCGCCTTTAAGTAATTTAAAAAACTAAAAGGACTGGTTGGATCGACCATGGAAACCAGATCGGCCATAAACGGCACTTGCAGTACTGTATTGGGCAATTGCATACCCGCATGCCAGTCGAACTGTGGTTTCTTTTCAAAAAATTGATACTGCAAATGATTTTGCTTATGTAGCAAACTCGCCAAACTAAGGTTAAATGGCCCTAAGCCTATCCCAATAAAATCAAGCATATTGCATATCCTTCTGTTCCACACATAAAGGATTTGGCAACTGTACATAAACCGATTGCTGATCGACTGGGGCAATCAATTCATCCAGCTCATACAAGCGTGTCAACAGATTGCCCTTATACGGCAAGGTCGGCTGATAAAGTAATGAATGAATCAATGAACTTTCTGGATATGCCCGATGTAAGTCCAACAGTCCATTTTGCAATATTGATATCAACACTTGCTCTGTGACATATCCAGTTGCACCAATTGCATTGATGATGCCGAATAAAGTATTACCAAAGAAATAATAGCTAAAGCGCTCATCGACAAAGGCTTTGGAACCCACGGCTTGCGCTTTTTCTTGCAACTCTGGAAATGCACTTAAGACCTCACCTGCAAGTTCTTCGATATAGTAAAAGCCTTGATTGTCACGCAGCCATAGATATTTAGGCATTGCATTTTCAAGCTCAAGTAAGACATTTTGCTGATGTGATTCAAAGGCCATTCCGTATTGATGGTACAAATACATTAATGGTTTTAGACTGATAGCTAAGAATTGTTTAAACCAATTGATCGCAATGGCGCTTTGATCAAGTTCAGGTTGTTGTTTTTCGATTTGTTCAAATAAGGCATTAAAACGGCTTTTCGGCTGTGCAGGATGCTCTTGGCACAATGACGCAATACAACTCACCTGCTGCTTTTCACTGAAAGGCTGATCACGGAAGATGCAAATAGTTTCTTCGACGATTTCATCATCTATGCTCAATGCCATCCACGCAGGATCATTCACCGCTTTGAGCGTTGAGCATTGTTGTAAAATACGTTCACCGAGACTTGAATGCCAAAGTCGATGGGTCATTTCACCACGGTGGCATTCTTTGGCAAGGTTGACTCGGATTGAATTGGTGATCATTACAGATAGTGATGGTTTTAACATCCACGGCGCTGCAAAACTTGTCATAGTCCGTACCGAAGTTGTTGGTGAAAATGCCCAACCTTTCTCGCAAAAATCGATAATTTTTAATTTGGTTTTTAAACTTTTAAACCATGCTTTTGACTGTAAATAACGTGCTTGCCAAGGATGCAAAGGCAATAACTTATAATGCGAATAAGCATTCAGTAGTGCTTGATCTGTTTCTGATAAATGCCATTGCAATTCGCTTTTCAATTGCGCTGATACTGATTGATCTAAAGCTGAACCTTCTTGAATATATTCTGGAGCCACCAACCAATAATGCAGTTGGCTGAGACCTTTGGCTTCTGGCGAATACCTTTCCCAATCTTCATGCACAAAACCGACCCGACTTTTCGGTGCAGGATGCATGCTGTGCCCTAAAATTAAAGCTTGTTCCGATTCAATGAAACTTTGTTCCGCTTGGACCAAAGCCTCAAAATCATGTTCGCGCAGTGTCAAAAATTGAGTAAGCGCTTCACGACTTTCGATCCAACGCTCCAATAATGATGAAGCATCCAGTGTATGACCTGACTCTTGTACGAGCTGTTCAAGTAATAAGCTCGCGATCGCGGTGATACTAAATGACTGTTTCTGTCCCTTGTTAAAGACGTGTGGGAGATCTGCAAGACGATGTCTACCAACAAGGCTGACATAAGATAGGGGTACAAATAACTGTGATTGAATGCAATCTAAAGGGATGCATAACAACGTCAAGCCTTGGCTAAACGTCAATTGTGATGAATTCTGTTGATACTTTTCCAGTAAAATAGCTTTACCGGTTTCTTGTGAGTATGCATTGACAAGATGCTGCATCGCCAAGCGATTTGCAAGCTCTTTCATCTGACCATATCCTCTATTTTTAAGCTTTTCCAAGCTTTGTCATGTAATTATGTTTCTTTAACTGTGCAAGTAATGCTTAGTACACTGGCCAGCGTGAAACTATGTTAATGATAATCATTATTATTAATAATTGCATTATTGTGAAGATTTGCTACAGGATTGCAAATTTGGTCTTATCTCTCTGTATTTAAAAATTAATTTTTTTAATATGAACTTTTCTGTTTTTATTTATACAATTTTCTGAAATGGAACTAAATGATAATTTTCTCATTTAGCATAGAAAAAATGAATCACCTTGTTTATTTATCGGACATTTTGTCACATTGTGCAACTTAAACTAAAAACCCATGTCTTTTACATGGGTTTTTATATTCTGCTTTTAACCAAGCTTTTATTTAAATCAAGGAACGAAATGTGCAGTTAAATTTTAATCATTGAAGACTTTAACTAACACCATACTGGCCATACATCCTTATTGCCAATTAGCATGTATTTCATAAAAAACACCTACTGATTTCTGATCAATATCTTCTATTCAGACTGGTTATACAGCATGAATTATGTACTCCAACGATTTGGTTGAAATCAATCAATTGATTTAACAACCCAATCCAAAAACTTGTGCTTATCAAAAAAGTCTGGCGCAGCATTCGCAAATATACTTTTTTCTCTGTTGTTAAAGATTCCTTTGTAATAAAAAGACCTATCTGCGGTAAATTTTGACTCTTCCCCTTCATGCAATTCTCTAAAGAAGATCGATAACTGCATAAATCGACTTTTAGATGCTAAACTGTGTTTTTCTAATACAAAATTATAGATTTGCTCAATAATCGCTTTCGAATTTGAATAAGGCATTTTGTTGTCTCTTTATTAGATCGCTCTTTCAAATTACAGCTTTTAAATTAAAATACAACTGTTTTGCTTGGATTTTAAATACCTATTTTTTATAAGTATTTTTATAATTAAACACCTTTAAGTGCTATTAATGAATCAACCTCCAAACATGAAGTTTTACTAAATTCTGCTTCTGCGACTACATACATTCTCGTTATTCAAAGCTAAAACGGAAATAACAAAAAAGCCCACCTGTTTCCAAGTGAGCTTACAACTGCTGCAAACGGCGGGAGTGTCACAAGTTTCCTTGCTAAACTGACCCGCATAGTGAGTTGCCAACTTGAATTAATGATACCACAATTTTGTACCAAAATAGCTCAGTTTTTTGGCAAGCTTTTTGAACTTAATGAATGAGTATCACTTAGTACCCTATTGGAAATACCATGCATAAGATCAACTCTTATCGAAATTTTACAAAAACCAAAAAGAATAAACTAAATCTAACAGATAACATTCACTTTCTATTTTTTAATTTCGATATAAAAACGAGTCATACATAATGCAAGCCGTAATAACAATTGGCGATAAAACTACTCATGGCGGAATTGTAACCGAAGTAGATAATACTTTTGTTATCCAAGGAAAAGCCTCACATCTTCAGGGCATGAAACACTTCTGTCCTAAATGCAAAACAATAGTTACAGCAATTGCAAGCAATAACCTTGTTGTTATTAATGGCAAGGCCATGATAGTTGCAGGAGATAAAACTACCTGTGGTGCTACATTTCTACCTAGTCAAAATTTAGTTGGGAAAACATCTGGTGGCATGTCAGGATCAAAGAGTTCAAACTCATTTGCATCAACATCTCAAAATTCCAATAATTTAACTAACAGCTTTAGCACTGAAAGAGAAAAATATATAAATTATTATATTCCTCAAAATTCTACAGATATCTTTATTAGTCATAAAGCCGTTATTCAACCCTTTGATGAAGGTGTCCAAGTTCTATCAGGCGCTGTGAGTTATTTTTTAAATTACGTTTTAAATGACAAAAATTTATTTATCAGTGTCTCAATAAATGCTTTTCCACTATCTGAAAATGGAAAGGTTCTACCTTATGGTAGTGTAAAAGTAAGCCGTGAAGGAAAGCTGTTGACCACAACTAAATTAACAGTTGGAAAAGGAATTTGGGATACAGATAAAAAGAAAGCACCACTTGGAAGTTGCAATATCACTTTACCAGAGCCAAACTTACAACTCGTTGAGGTTGAATTAACATTAGGATACACAGTGAAACCAGCAGATAGTGTGGGATACGTAACCCCTATTCCTCCATATAAGAAATATACTTTTAAACTAAATTCAGCAGCTAAGCGTGTAAACTAATGAAACAAATAATATTTCCATTATTACTATCAATCCTTCCACTTTCAGCTTGTGGTAATTCAAGTGAAACAGCCCCCCTTGCACAAAGTTCAGCAACTAGAGTTGATGCTGAGCTTTCTCCAGAAAGTAAAGAAATCATCAATGAATATAATCAGATACTAATTCAATCTCAAAGTGAGTTGGACCCTCAAAAAACCAATCAAAAGCTCAAAAAAATTCTACCTAAAATTTCTAAAATTAACTCAGAGAATGAACGAAATAACCTTTTACTAAACATCAATATGCGTCTTGGCAATTATGAAAAAGCCTTTGCCATTACAAATACAATTTTAGAAAAAAAAGAAACAACCAATATGAAAAATTTTCAATGTTTACTCATTGAAGTTTTAAACAAACCAAAAAAGGATATTGAAGACTGTTATTTATACAACGCTAATTTATATAAAAAACAGTTAGATAATATGCCCAAAAATGATCTCTATTACGACCAAACAGAATGGGCTTACTATGCAAGCTTATTCCATGCAGGTAAAACAGAATATAAATCTAAATTAAAGCAGCTTGTGGACTCAAAAAAATCTCCAGAAGACAAAGAAATATATCAGTCGCTCTATGAAATAGAAACTATTCCTGATGGTAGAAAATCTATCTTAGATAATTACAAATCCAAAATGTAATGCAAAAAAAACCAGCCCATGGTTGGTTTACAACATTATCAATATATATACATACAAAGCTGCCAACCCTCATTTCACATCAAATTTGGGATCAATTTCAGCGCGCTCGGTATTTCTCATATCAACTCAAGAAGCAACATAAATATACCTACTAATAATCGTATTTAACCTACAATCCTATACTCAGTACCCTATATATCCAATATAAAAAGCTGCTCCATGTCCAATAAATCCGTGACACTTGATGCTTTATCGAACCACAAAGCCGCTCAATGCGGCTTTTGTTATTTTAGTGGTTTGGGAATAGTGGATAATATTGTGAGTAACACCACTAAATTCAATTGATTTTAGGGAATCATAAACTCCGTTTAGACATCTATCACATCAGCAAAGTTTGCACCCAAAACTTTTGCTAAATCTTCGGGTTTTAAACCAATATCCAAACCACGCTTACCACCACTCACATAGATTTTAGCTAAGTGCTGCGCAGAAGCATCGATCACTGTTTTTAAACGTTTTTTCTGTCCAACTGGACTAATACCACCAACCAAATAACCGGTTAAACGCTCTGCATCCTTTGGGTCAGCCATTTTGAGTTTTTTACAGCCAAAAGCTGTGGCTACTTTTTTCAAATTCAGCTGATATTCCACTGGCAATACGGCAACAAAGTAATTTTTATCGTCCGTAACCATCAATGTTTTAAATACTTCATCGACCGTTAAGCCTAGTTTTTCCGCAGCTTCTAAACCAAAACTTTTTGCTTCTGGGTCATGATCATATTCATGAATGGTAAAGTCGATTTTATTAGATTTTAAGAGTTTACATGCAGGTGTCATTGCTTTTTCGTCATTCCATTCGGACAACTAGGAAAACTCGATTATAAGCCTATTCTAGAAAGACTGGCGAAGACTTTTATATTTTTCATGAACATGGCTTGTGCAATAAGTTCGAGTTGAATACATTTAAACAAAGCAAAAATTTCAAAAAAAGATGACAACACTGACTCAAGACCTCATCCAATTATTATCTGTAGTGCCCAAAGAGCAGGGCTACTTTTTAGCACAAAGTAAACCACTGTTTGGTGACCATATTTTTGGTGGACAATTACTTGCTCAGAGCATAGTCAGTGCATCCTATACCTGTACACTCCCACTCCACTCTTTACATGCCAACTTTACTTCTGCGGGTCATGCAAATCATCCCGTATTATTTAAAGTCGAAAATTTACGTGATAGCCATAGTTTTTCTACACGACAAGTGACCGCCATACAGCATGGCAAACCAATATATATGGTGATGTTGTCCTATATGAAAAACGAAGCAGGCATGGAGTACCAAATTCCTGAACCAGATCTGATCCCACAGTTTCCACCAAGTATGCTCAAAGAGGAGCAATTCTATAAATCGCAAATCCAATCATCTATTTCACCTGAATATCTGGCCACATTTTTACAGCCTTTTCAGCTTATATCTAAACCAATTGAATACGTGCTGACAGATTTTCCACCGTCCAATCAAGCTTCTGTCTTAAATCAAAATCAATATACAGAATATTTAAAACTCCATGATGCCTTGGATGCACAATTTGACCAACTTCATATACATCAGGCCATTGCAGCATACTATTCAGACTATAATTTATATTCTGCGGCGCTCAAAACACATGGTTTAAATTATCTGTCTCCTGAACTCTTCGCAACTAGTCTTGATCATTCGATGTATTTTCATCATGCCTTTAGGGTAGATAATTGGGTATTCTATGACATGAATACTACCCGAACCTCTCAATCACGTGGGCTTACTCATGGGCAAATGTGGCAAGATGGAAAATTAGTCGCAAGTACTACACAAGAAAATTTAATGCGTTATATAGGCGAATCGTGAGGCCTGTGACAATCTTTAACATTCAAATTCTTGTTAAGTTAAGCATCAAACGTATAAAATTCATGCAAATCATACCGCTATAACAATAATATGCCTTCGATCTACCAGCTTAAGCCTGCATTTCAAAACTTACTTCGACCTTTGGTTAAATCACTTCAGCATCTTGGTATTACAGCAAATCAAGTAACACTACTAGCAATGTTCATTTCGCTTGCTGTGGCATTTTTTATTTATATCTATTTCTCTCACAACGGTATTGGCATTTTACTGTTGATTTTCCCCGTATGGATGCTTATTCGAATGGGTTTCAATGCTATAGATGGCATGCTGGCACGTGAGTTCAACCAACAATCCAAACTCGGTGCTTTTTATAATGAATTATGTGATGTGATTTCTGACTCAGCACTCTATTTTAGTTTAATTTGTTTTGCTTTTATTCAAGCTGAATTACTTATTTTAACCTGTTTTCTCGCCATACTTGCTGAATATACAGGTGTGATGGCGCCATTAGTGGGTCAAGAACGTCGCTACGATGGTCCAATGGGAAAAAGTGACCGTGCTTTTGTATTTAGCATCATCTGTATCGTGATCGTGACTTCTTCTATATTTAACTTCGGTTTAAATACATTGTATCTTATTTGCAATAGTATTTTGATTATTATCATCTTTTTATTATTTATCACGATTTATAACCGCATTAAAAATAGCATTATCAACCCACAATAAATTTCAGTTTAGATCGTCAGTCGATTTATTATTTTGAGAACAACACAATGTATAACAATACTCAGCATACCTTTACGAGCCATGATGGAACATCCTTGTTTTATCAACATTGGGAAAATAGCAGTTTAAAAAGCAACCGTAAGAAAAAAGCGGTGATCTTATTTCATCGTGGCCATGAACATTCGGGACGAATGGCGCATTTGGTCAATGAATTGAATTTGCCTGATTTTGATTTTTTCGCTTGGGATGCGCGAGGTCACGGCAATACCCCAGGTGAACGTGGTGATGCTCCTAGTTTTTCCGCATGCGTTCAAGACATTCAATATTTTGTTCAGCATATTGAACAGACTTACCAAATCCGATCAGAAAATATAGCAATTGTAGCTCAAAGCGTTGGCGCTGTTTTAGCCGCGACATGGGTGCATGATTATGCCCCTAAAATCCGTGCTTTATGCCTTGCCTCGCCTGCATTTGACATCAAACTCTATGTGCCTTTTGCAAAACCCGGCTTAACACTCATAAATAAATTCGCTGGCAACTTTTTTATTAATAGTTATGTCAAAGCCAAAATGCTGACGCACGATACTGCACGTTCGCAGAGTTATGACACTGACCCGAAAATCGCTCGGGCCATATCGGTCCGTATGCTGCTGGGGCTATATGCAGCCTCAGATCGAATCGTTAAAGATGCACAAAATATTTTTGTTCCTACTCAAGTCTTATGTTCAGGATCTGACTTCGTGGTGCATCAAAAACCACAATTGGCGTTTTATCAAAAACTCCCACATCCAATGAAGGAATTTCACGTGTTAGACGGTTTTTATCATGATACTTTGGGTGAAAAACATCGAAAAATCGCCACAGATAAAATCCATCGCTTTATTCAACAATGTTTTAAACAAGCATATTCCGCACCTAAACTTTTAGATGCAGATAAAATTGGCCCAAGCTGTACCGTTGCAGAAACATTAAGTTCAACGCTTCCAAAACACTCTTTAAAACATGCATTTTGGAGCTTAACAAAACAAAATCTTAAAATTGGTAGTCTCTTTTCTAAAGGTTTAAAAATTGGTGAAGAGACAGGATATGACTCCGGCAGTACCTTAGATTTTGTCTACAGAGATAAATCAGAAAGCCAAAATGCACTGGGTAAAATCATCGATCGACAATATTTAAATGCGATTGGTTGGCGTGGTATTCGCGTTAGAAAACAAAATATTGAAGCGCTATTAACGAAATATGCTTCTAAGTTAAATGATGCCCAACACGCGGTACGGATTATGGATATTGCTGCAGGCCATGGCCGATATATTTTAGATGCTGTACAAAAACTGCCTGAGCATCCTGAATCCATCCTGCTTAGAGACTATAGCTCGATCAATGTACAAGCGGGTCAAGCAATGATTGAGCAAAGAGGTTTAAGCCAGATTGCCAAATTTGTAGAAGCGGATGCATTTGATACCACATCACTAGCCAGTGTTGAACCTAAACCCACTCTAGCCGTGGTCTCAGGTTTATACGAATTATTTAGTGATAATGATTTACTTAGACAGTCCTTATCCGGCTTAAGCCAGGCCATTGAGAAAGATGGTTATCTCATCTACACGGGTCAAATTTGGCATCCGCAACAAGAGTTTATCGCCCGTGCCCTGACCTCACATCGCCAAGGAGATGCATGGGTCATGCGTTTGCGCTCACAAGCAGAAATGGATGCCTTGGTTGAGCAAGCCGGTTTCAAGAAAGTCGATCAAGTCATTGATGAGTTTGGTATTTTCACCGTTTCCGTTGCACAAAAAATTTAAGCTTGGACGGTCAATCTTATGCATAAACTGGATCCGGAAACAGGAACTTGGAAATACGGCCTACTGTGTTTGGCATTTCTGGCACCTTTTTTCTTCTTAAGTTATGGTTTTGCCAATCAATACGCTGCGGGTTTAGCGTCTGTACCTGTTATCGTCTTTGAATGGGAAAAATATATTCCACTTTGGCCATGGAGTATTGTGCCTTATTGGTCGATTGATCTGTTCTATGGATTGTCTTTATTACTTTGTTGGAATAAGTTTGAATTAAAACAACATGTCCTGCGACTATTTTCGGCACAAATCCTTTCAATCAGCTGCTTTTTAATTTTCCCGCTACGTTTTAGCTTTGAACGCCCCGAACTCACAGGTTTTTTCGGCCTATGGTTTGATGTCTTGATGGGCTTTGATAAACCGTTTAATCAAGCACCTTCCCTGCACATTGTGCTACTGGTGATACTTTGGGATTTTTTCCGTCGGCATAGCACAGGTAAGCTAAAATATCTGGTAGATGGTTGGTCTTTTTTGATTGGTCTCTCAGTTCTAACCACTTGGCAGCACCATTTTATAGATATCCCAACAGGTTTATTAGTCGGTGCCTTATGTTTATGGCTATTCCCGATGGCTGGCTCTGCGCCATGGGTTCAAAATAAACAAAGTCGGCTAAGCTTAAAGCACATTAAAATCGGGATCCTTTATCTGTTTGCTGCCTTATTTTGTAGCGCAATCGCACATGCAAAAGGTTGGTGGCTTCGGCTGCTCTATCCTGCAAGCAGTCTGCTTTTAGTTTCGTTTGCATATTTATTCAATCGACCCCATTTTTTTCAAAAACTCAATCATGGTGATATGACCATTGCTGCAAAAATATTGTTTGCGCCTTACTTTATATTTGCTTGGATCAATAGCCGAATCTGGACTTATCGCCATCCTGAAGATTCTAAAATCATCAAAATCAATCAGAGTTATATTTATTTAGGTCGCTATCCGTCCAAACAGGTCATGCAACAATATGATGCTTTACTCGATTGTTGCGCAGAATTGCCCACTTATCCAAAGTGCTCATATGCCCAAAACTTGAGTTTAGACCTGATTCCTTTACAGGCCAATCAGCTGCATCATGCTGTAGAGTCTTTAGAACTATTATTGAACTCTAAAAAAAGTGATGAAGCACAAAACATCTTGGTCTTCTGTGCTTTGGGATATTCACGAAGTAGTGCTGTAGTGGCCGGATTGTTATTGAAACAACATCCTGAATATTCAGTCGAAGATGTTTTACGGATTATTCGCCATAACCGCCCGTGGGTCGTGCTTAAAGCACCGCAAATAAAACATTTAAATACTTATCGTTTAAAACTTAAAGGACTTGCACCATGAATTTACAACTTGTGGTGCTGTCAAAGTTGTTGCAATCCACCACTGGATTGCTCATCTCAGCTTATGTGGCAGCCATTTTCACGCTCTGGCTCATCATCCAGTTTGGCAATGTAATGCTATTCGATTTGCTATATGTATTGATTTGTCTAGTTTTGCTCGGAATACAGCATTATTTAAGCTTGAGAATCAAATTTGATTCGGCACTTTTAGCCACTGTCTCTGAATACAGCAAGACTCAAAGCCTAGAACAAACCACCAAAGAGCTGGACTTAATTTTAATTAACCTAAAGTTAATGCCTGCAAATAAATGTGGCCGCGCATGGGAACTACGTGAGTTAGGTTGTCTGGCTTTATTTAAATGGCAAATCGTAGTCCTTTGCTTGCAATACATCGCATTCATCTGCATATTTTTACTGTATAGATAAATTTACAATAATTTGAAGCCATGCCAAATCCAATAGACACTTCAGGGAATGCTCCCTCACCAATGAAAGGTAATTTTTTAAGCCGTTCAATTGCTCGCTATATTGCCTTTCTCACTCGTCGTGGGGCGCGGCTGCTCACGGGCGCGCGGAGTCTATGGGTCGGGTGCAAACCGGTTATGAAACAACGTATTTATTATGCAAATCATAATAGCCATATCGACTTTATTTTGCTTTGGTCATCACTGCCGACAGATCTCAGACGGAAGACGCGTCCTGTAGCGGCTTCGGATTATTGGCTAAAAGATGGCTTTCGACGTTTTCTCATTCAAGATACGTTTACTGGCGTCACTATTCAACGAAATCGAGAGCAAAATCAAGATCCCTTAGAACCGATCAAAACCGTTTTAGCGCAAGGTGACTCAATTATTTTCTTTCCTGAGGGTACTCGAAATTTAAATGATGACGTTGAATTATTAGAGTTTAAAAGCGGCTTATTTCATCTCAAAAATCAATTTCCTGATGTTGAAATCGTACCGGTATGGATCTCAAATTTAAAACGTGTCATGCCTAAAGGCGCGCTTATACCACTCCCCCTATTATCTACCGTTATTTTTGGCAAACCTTTAGAAGCCCATAATGAACACAGTAAAACTGAGTTTTTAAACTACGCTCAGGAAGAATTACTCAAATTAAAAGCATTGGAGTATCAATAATGGAATTCACCAATGCGCAAATGACCTATGTATTGTTTGGTATCTTTGCAGTTATTTTGATTATTGCCTCAACCATTGGCTCAATACTAAAATTTAAAGCGGGTTATGCACCAGCACCGGTCATCGACAATTTAAATGCGCGGATCAATGCATGGTGGGTCATGTTGTTGGTACTTGGTGTAGCAATTTCATTAGGCAAAATTGCCTTTGTGATCCTGTTTGCGTTGATTTCACTCTTTGCTTTACGTGAATTTATCAGTTTACTCCCAACCCGTCGCGGTGATTATCTTCCGTTGCTGATCGCTTTTTATTTTGTCATCCCTTACCAGTATTACTTGGTGTATATCGACTGGTACGGGCTATATTCTATTTTTATTCCGCTGTATGTATTTCTTCTTATCCCTATCGCTACACTCAAAGCCGAAGATACCACGCGATTTTTAGAGCGCAGTTCAAAAATTCAATGGGGGCTGATGATCAGCGTATTCTGTATTTCGCATGTGCCTGCGCTATTAAATCTTAAACTTCCCGGATTTGAAGGTGAAAAAATTTGGCTAGCGATCTGGCTGATCATGGTGGTACAAGCCTCCGATGTCTTACAATATGTCTGTGGCAAGCTATTTGGAAAACATAAAGTCGCACCGATACTTTCACCATCTAAGACCGTTGAGGGTTTAATCGGAGGCATTGCTTTAGCCACTGCACTAGGTGTTGCTATGTCATGGCTTACACCCTTTAGCTATCTACAGGCTGCATGTATTGGTTTTATTGTTTGTATATTCGGTTTCTTTGGTGGTCTTGTCATGTCAGCCATTAAACGCGATCGTGGTGTAAAAGATTGGGGACAACTTATCCAAGGCCATGGTGGCATGCTCGACCGAATTGATTCCATCTGCTTTTCAGCACCGATTTTTTTCCACATTTTGCGCTATTGGTGGTCTTAAGAAATGACTAAGTTTTAAACAGAAAATTTGGGATCTTAAATGGTGTTACGCACGTAGAATTAATTTCACATTTTAAAAATGATTTTTAAGTCTATGCGACGGTGTCTTACATCTAAAGATTGAATAAAGGTATTAGCCTTCGGCTGGAGATACTCTTACGAAACGTTGTTTCTCATTCGGCAAAATGAGAAGCGAAGCTTCGCAAGGAAACCATCTTGCGGTGTAATGCACCTCACCAACAAAACTCGTTCACTAGCGTCAAATTATTCAAAGAATCGCAGAAACATTTTTGATTACAATAAGTCTTGTCTCAAACAATTTCGGATGACGTTACCGTGTATCGTTCTTTTATTTGAATCAACGTGCGCTTCTGATGTTACTGCGTAGCATCGGTTAATAATATGCACAATAAAAAATCCCAAGTAAACAAGCTTGGGATTCTTCTTATCAGGTATTCGATTTAAATGTCTGAAACCGCAAACTTTTTAAAAAGGCTTGCACGGCGTTTAGGATGAATATTGGCTTTAGTTAAATCACCTTGGTAGTGATCATAGACACGTTTATCCATCATCTTAAACCAAATAGAGGGTACTAAAGCAGGAATTAGCATAGTGGCATAGCCGCTAGGCAACTCTGGCGCTTCATCAAAATGTCTTAAAGCCTGAAATGGACGAGTCGGATATGCATGATGGTCTGAATGTCGCTGTAATTGATACAAAAATAGATTGGTCACAATATTATTGTTATTCCAACTATGTTCAGGCATGGTTCGCGCATAACTTCCATCCGGTTTTTGCTCACGCTTCAGGCCATAATGTTCAATATAATTAATAATTTCAAAAAGGCTGATTCCATAAAAGGCCTGTGTAACTAAATACGGTGTCACACCTTTACCAAACATTTTCAGCATCGAGGCATGAAAACCTGCACTCATCACCCAACCATGAAACAGTTCATTGTCCTTCGAAAAGAAACTTAAACCTTTACGTTTTAAGCGTTGTTTTTCAATCTGCACCGCCGATTTAATTCCACCAAATACAGTGCGCGGCCAAAACTCATAAAAAGTTTCGCCCATTTTTGAAGATGCAGGATCTTCAGGCGTTGCCGCACGTTTATGGTGTCCATAAGGATGTTCAATGCGGAAATGGCTATAACCTAATGGTGCGAGAGTCGCATGTGCCCAATAATGGTCTTTTTTATGTGGTCGATGGCAAAGTTCATGTGCTGTATTTACACCGACGCCATTGATGGCACCCATCGAAATCCCAAGTAGAACTTGATCTAATAATGAAACATCTTTACGGGTAACCACATAGCCTGCAAAAGCGTTCGCTGCCATTTGCAGTGGAATAAATAATTTGACGATCCGATCATAATAGGGATCATTCACTAAAACTTTGATGTCATCATCTGTCGGGTTATTGGCATCATCACCGATCAGTGCATCCAGTGCAGGAATAATGACATGCAGTAGAAGCGGCCCGCCCATGGCAAATAGTTTTTTTGTCGGTTTTGGACCAAAATGATAACCCGCCAAGATCCCCATACCAATGACTGGTAAACCTGGACTCAATAGCCAACCATAACGTTTTTTATCTAAAACACTACCGATTTTGCTTTCTAACTGAGCGAGCTGCTGTTCATTTAGTTTTACTGGTGCATTCATGCGCTAGACTTCCCTAATAACTTCTTCTGTGTTTATATTCGTAAAATATGGGCAGCCAGAACAGTTTTAAGCGTCCAAAAAAACTATGTGATCGTCTTTGGCATTTAAGGATAAATGTTGACCTTTAAGCACATAGTGACCATCTATAAATAGAAAATTAATATGAGTAAATATTTGAAATATGGATGCTTTAAGTAAAATTTTTGATGATATTCATCTCCACCGATCTGAATATATTTATTTGAGATCAAAGCATCCTTGGGCTTTTCATTTTCAAGATCACAATGCCATGGTTGCGTATGTGGTGATTCAAGGTCAGTGTGTTGTGCATATAGATCAAGAGCAGGTTTTGCTTGAGACTGGCGATCTTTGCCTTATTCCTTCCGGGCAAAACCACTACTGCAAATCTATACAGTCTGATGTCTTGGTCGAATCAATAAACATCACGCCACTATTTCAAGAGCAGCGAAATAAAACCATTGAATTAAATTCTGCCGAATCTCATGAAGCAGAGGAATTGTTTGTACTCGCGATCCGTGGGCATGTCGACAGCATTATGGCAAAGCCCTTAGTGAATGCACTCCCCACGCTGTTACATACACCACATATCATGAGCAGTACCGCACCTGAATGGTTGCAAATTGGCTTACATTTTCTGGCCGTTGAAGCGCATCAGATCCGTCCAGGCCGCGACAAAATTTTGGATCATTTGGTGAGTATTTTATTTATCGAATGTGTACGTGATTATATTGCGGCTTTGTCAGATTCGAGCAGTTGGTTGCATGCCTTAAGTCATCCTGAATTATCCAACGCTTTGGCAGCGATTCACGAACAACCACAGCATGCATGGACCGTCGAAAGCTTGGCAGAACAATGTTGCATGTCACGTTCTAAATTTGCCAGTTTATTCACTCAAATGCTCAGTGAATCTCCACTCGCCTATTTGCAGCAACATCGTTTGCGACTGGCGACACAGCACTTACAAATGGGGCAACTGACTATTCAGCAAATTGCCCATCGTATCGGTTACTCATCTGAAACGGCATTTAGCCAAACTTTTAAAAAGTTTTATGATCTAACACCGAGCCAGTATCGACAGCAGCATCAACTCGCAAAAACTGAGTCACCTTAAAGGTTTAATCTAAAAGCTTTAAAATCGCTTCCACAGGGTTTTCACTGTTACCTGAAAGCAGTTGTTTATGCATGGTGATGTGCTGCATCACTTGAATTTGCGATTTTTCAACATCCATCAAGCTTTCAATTTCTGCTGCTAATTTTTCAGGCGTTGCATCATGTTGGATGAGTTCCTGAATCACCTTTTTGCCCGCAATAATATTTGGCAATGAATAATACGGAATTTTGATCAGCAATTTCACCACATGATAGGTCAGCCAATTTAACTTATAAAAGGTCACCATTGGGCGGTGTAAAAGCATCGCTTCTAAAGTCGCTGTACCCGAAGCCAAAGCGACAATATTCGATGCGTTCATCACCTGACGGCCAATTTTAGATTCGGTATCGGTGTTTTCCATCAAGCGAACTTTGGCTTGTAATGCTTCAGGGTACTGCTTGAGCAACAATTCAATTTGCTGTTTACGTGCATCATTAATTGCAGGAATCAGGAACACATAGTCTGGATGCTGCTCCGTCAAAATCTGTGCGGCAGACAGTACCAAAGGCCCCAAACGCTCAATTTCACCGCGACGGCTGCCCGGAAGTAATGCAATATGTTTTTGATGCTCATCTAAGCCTAACTCGTGTTTAGCCGCAAAGAGTGGATTATCTAAAGGCAACTGACTTGCCAATGGGTGTCCGACAAATGCAGCCGGAACTTGCCATTTTTGAAAAAATGCTTTTTCGAAAGGAAATAAACAAAGGACTAAATCGATACTCGCCTTGATGCCATGCACACGGCCTTGTCGCCATGCCCACACTGAAGGGCTGACATATTGCACTGTTTTAATTGGTAGCAGTTTTTGCTTCATGCTCTTAGATAAACGCAAATTAAAATCCGGTGCATCTATCCCTACAAAAACATCGACAGGGTTTTCAGTCCATTTTTCAACCAGACCATCACGTACAGCAAAGAGTTTTTTAATATCTTTTAAGACTTCAACGATCCCCATCACTGATAAAATATCCATCGGATAATAGCTGTTAAAGCCTTCTGCAATCATTTGCGGACCACCGATGCCTTCAAATTCCGCATCGATCCCTTGCTCTCGAAAACTACGGATAAGCTTGGCGCCTAATGTATCCCCGGATACTTCCCCAACCACGATGCCAATTTTAAGTTTCCGATTTTGCAAAAGTCTGTCCTTTTAACTCAATTTTCTTTAGCTATAGATTCTATACGAGTCCTTCGCAAAGTTAATAGATTTCCAAAAAAAAGCTGCACGTCTTTAAGTCACCATTTTAGAAATATTCATCACTGCTACTTAGCTACTAACTAAAAGTTTTTATACCAATGGTTCTGATTTTTACCGTATTTACTCTTAAACAATTTACGAAATAGTACTGCGGTTTTAAAACCCGTGCTTTCCGCAAGTTTATCAACTGAATAATCTGTCAATTCGAGCAATTCAGCCCCACATCGCAGTCTTTAATTATTTGACCAAGTGACAATAGGTAGTTCTGACGCATGTTTAAAATGTCTAGTTAGTGTCCTTCTACTCATATTCGAATAATGGCGAAACCTTATCTTTTTAAATTTTGCAGGAATGGACTTTAAGTTCACAGTCGCCTATATCGATAAATAACAAATTGAAGATTAGGAATATAAAATCTACGGTGCGTTTTAGACATTGGATATCTATTTTCAGATCGTCACTCCTTTATATTCTTAATACATGATTTCACTGCAGCATAATCTCTATTTTAACTATTAACTACTTGAGAAAACCGTAATCAATAACTTAGCTTAGTAAAAATTAATTTATTTCAAAATTAAAATCATTCTTTATCTATTTTTTTCACAAGCAAATCACTAATCGAGACAACGACTTATATCAATTAGTCATAAGATATGCACGTTTTTTGATATTTGGCATTCAGCGATGGTCGGTCCTTTAGAGTTCATTCTGGCAGGTGTAATTGTAGGTTTCTGCGTAGGTATTACCGGTGTTGGTGGTGGCTCTCTCATGACCCCAATATTAATTAGCCTATATAAAATTGAGCCTCACATTGCAATTGGTACGGACTTGCTTTATGCCGCAATTTCAAAATTTTGTGGTTCTTTAGTCCATGCCCGTAAAATGAATATCGTTTGGACCATTGTTATTTGGCTTGCAGTCGGCAGTATCCCTGCGTCTTTTGCGACCCATTGGGTACTGGAAAACTATCTCAGCCAATCGACACATTACAAAACCGTGTTAACCATGTTTTTAGGTTTTATGCTGACGATTACAGGGATCTCAATTATTTTCCGTGGTCATATCGAAAAATTCTTTAATAAATTTCGAAAAACTGATCAGTTGGATGATATGAGTGCGGATCTTGAACGTATCAATTTCCAAGCTAAAAATAAGCGTGCATATATCATCATCATGGGGATTATTTTAGGCGTATTCGTTACCCTATCGTCTGTTGGTGCAGGTGCCTTCGGTATTATGGCTTTGGTACTTATGTTCCCGAACTTACCGATGATTCGTATTATCGGCTCTGACGTCGTACATGCCGTGCTTCTTACACTGGTTGCAGGCTTGGGTCATATGAGCTCAGGTAATGTCGATTTTCATTTATTGGGTTGGTTATTGGTTGGTTCTATTCCTGCAATTGTGGTCGGAACTTTAATCAGCTCACGTTTACCTGAAAAAGTCATTCGTAAAGTCTTAGGCATTACCTTGTTTGTTTTAGGCATGAATTTCATCATTAATCCAGTAAAATCAAAACCTGTCGAAAAACCAACAACTGCAATGTTGATCGCACCGACGGTGAATAGTCAGCAGGTTTAAATTAACTGCCCGATTCATCACTTTTTTTTCAGAGACTTATTGATCTTTTTTATAACATTTGAATGCTATATTCATGTTATATTCGGCTCACGAAACAACCTTTTGTATAATCAAACCAGTGACGGCAATGAATACTTTACAGTCAAATTCTATTACCCAAAACGACATTGATGACGTGAATGTAAAAAGCATTCAGCCTCTTGTTACTCCTGCAGAACTAAAAAAAGAGCTACCTCTGACTGAAACTGCCTATCAAACAGTCCTTAAGGGCCGTGAAACTGTACGTAATATTTTAGATGGAAATGACAAACGTCTTTTTGTTGTCATTGGTCCATGTTCAATTCACGACACAGTCGCTGCACATGATTATGCTGACCGTTTAAAAGTTTTAAGTGACAAAATCCAAGATACGATTTATGTCGTGATGCGTGTGTATTTTGAAAAACCACGTACCACGGTGGGTTGGAAAGGTCTGATTAATGACCCAGACATGAACGATTCTTTCAACATCGAAAAAGGCTTACGTATTGGTCGTAAACTTTTACTTGAATTGAATGAAAAAGGTTTGCCTTGTGCAACTGAAGCACTCGATCCAAACTCACCACAGTACTACCAAGATCTTATCTCTTGGTCAGCGATTGGTGCTCGTACCACTGAAAGCCAAACACATCGTGAAATGTCTTCTGGCCTTTCTTCACCTGTGGGCTTTAAAAATGGTACAGATGGCGGTTTAACCGTTGCGACCAATGCCATGCAATCTGTTAAACATGGTCATAGCTTCTTGGGCTTAAGCGACCAAGGTCAAGTTTCTGTTATTCGTACCAGTGGTAACCCTTATGCACACGTTGTACTCCGTGGCGGTAACGGTAAACCAAACTACGACGCAGGTTCTGTTGCAGATGCAGAGGCGGCATTAGCCAAAGCAAAAGTTAGTGGCAAAATCATGATTGATACCAGTCATGCAAACTCAAACAAAGACCCGTACCTACAACCCCTTGTTCTGAAAAATATTACTGAACAAATCCTTGACGGAAACAAGTCAATCGTGGGTATTATGGTAGAAAGTCACTTAAAAGGTGGTCGTCAGGATATTCCTGCCAACCTCTGTGACCTCGAATATGGTAAATCAGTGACTGATGGCTGTATCGATTGGGATACGACTGAAAAAGTCTTGTTAGAGATGCATGAAGCACTTAAAGACGTGTTACCGACACGCTAAGTGAATGAAAAACGCCATCTTCGAGATGGCGTTTTACTTTGAAGGATTATTTGTCAGATGAATGAAATCGAAAATGCGTTAAGTCACATTGAAAACTTCCAATATATACATGAACACTTATTAACGTCAGGACAACCATCTCCTTCTGAGCTTCAAACGATTAAAGAATATGGTGTTTCAACAGTTATCAATTTAGCATTGACTGATGCATCCAATCATATCGAGCATGAAGACCGCATTTGCCTAGATCTAGGCCTGAACTATATCCAAGTTCCAATCTCTTGGGATACCCCTTCAGATGATCAATGCCTTTTAGTACTCGATATGATTGACCATTTGGTTCAAGGGCAAACGGTTTGGCTACACTGTGCGAAAAACTTCCGTGTCAGCAGTTTGATGTATTTATACCGTCAATACTATATGGATGTTGATATGCCAAAGGCTCAAGATTTGATGCATCAAATTTGGGAACCCAATGAAACTTGGACAGGTTTAATCCATGCGGTTGCCTTACAACTTCAAGGCCGTAAAGCAACTCAAGATTTACAACATGCGCTGATCCATCCAGATCATTTTGCGTGAGAAATCAGTACTGTTGCAGTAGAAAGAATACCTTCTTGACGACCAGTAAACCCTAATTTTTCGGTGGTGGTCGCTTTGATGCTAATTTGTGTAACTTCAACATCCATAACATTTGCGATACTTTGACGCATTTCTAAATTATGTTTTGCTAGTTTAGGGCGCTCACAAGCCACGGTAATATCAGCATTATTAAGTACATATCCACGATCTAAAATCATTTGGTAGACGTGTTTTAAAAGTACTCGACTATCGGCACCTTTAAATTTTGGATCTGTATCTGGAAAATGCTGACCAATATCTCCAAGTGCCAAAGCACCTAATAATGCATCACAAAGCGCATGCAGTACCACATCACCATCTGAATGTGCTTTGAGTCCATGTGTATGTGGAATTTGAACACCAGCAAGCGTTACAAAGTCACCTTCTTCAAATGCATGCACATCCATGCCCTGACCGATACGAATTTGAGCTATCATGCTTGAGTTCCTTGAGAAAATAATGATTGAAATCTTGTATTCACGCTTTCTATTTCGCTATAGTGTGGGCAAGCGCAACATAGTGAAAGTATAAGCGATCATGCTGTTGAAAACTGAAATAAATATCATCAAAAAATTCGGACTTGTTCTGCTAATAGGTTCTGGCCTAGCGACGTTTACGCATGCAGAAAAGATTGACTGTGATCATGCCAATACTCAGGCAAAAAAAAATTACTGTTCTGACGGTTTTGAAGAACAGCGTGAAAAGTTAGATGGGCTTTTTTTAACAGCGCAGTTGATTACCGATGCCCCTGTACGCTTACTGATAGATACGCAAAAATTATGGTACAGCCGAGTTCAGCAATGCAAAAACTTGGAGTGTTTTAAACAACAGTTTGAACTTCGCCATGAAGATTTGAATATTTATACCTCGATGAACCAAAGTTTAACACAGCATTATCTTAAATTTGAAAATGGTCATTTTGCGACATCACCTGTACATTTAAAGGTACATCAGCTAGGCAAAGACAGCATCAAAATCGAAGGTATTGCCTATCGTAATCCGAACAATCGAGTTGAAACACAAACCATTCCATTTTTAGCTTACACAACACCCGAACAAAAAAATCAAATCACAGATAATGAACACGACTGCAAATATCAGTTCAATTACAGTAAAGCCTTACTCTCAGTAAAAACTGAACAAAAAGGCTGTGAACGTTTTGCAGGGATTTATCGCTTATATGATTAAGATCAATTTCAAATGACTTAGAAACATACAAAAAAGCCTCAACATTGAGGCTTTTTTGATATCTACAATTTTTTGATGTCTACAATATGTCAGTTAAATCGGATGTGTTTGCTGCACTTGCTGGCTAATCATCGCAGCTGTTGCCGCAGATAAGGTCCATCCAAGGTGACCATGCCCAGTATTATAGAAAATATGATCTCGCTTACCTGCATGCACTACTGGCATCATATTGGGCATCATTGGTCGTAAACCCGCCCACGGCACCACATGTTCTGTTGATAGATTAAAATTACGATTCGACCAATCAATTAAAGGCTGAATGCGATCGGCACGAATATCTCGGTTATAGCCATTAAACTCTGCCGTACCTGCAACACGGAGTCGATTTGCACCTAAGCGTGAAGTCACAATTTTGGCACTTTCATCCAACAGACTTACCCAAGGCGCATTGGCCTGACTTTGTTCATCATTTAAATTAATGGTGATTGAATATCCTTTGACTGGATACACATTTACGCGATCACCGAGTTTATGTGCAAGTTCATAACTACCTACGCCACCACAGACCACTACAGCATCTGCCTCAAGTATGCTATCTGCATCAGGATTTTCCATATTTTCATCACTGGCTTTTAATCGAACATTGACACCTTTTGTATGATGCTCAAAGTCAGTCACCTCAAAACCCCACATATATTTCACATCAAAGCGTTCCGTTGCTTTGGCAAGCTGCGTTGTAAATTTATGGATATCTCCAGTGGCATCACCCGGACAATAAAAGCCTCCATAGTATTCACCTGTCAGACTAGGCTCAATGTCACGGATTTCAGCTAATGTCACAGGATGACGCTCTAAACCACCTTCACAGAGCATATTATTAACTTGAGTCGCCACCTCATAATCATGTTGATTATGAAAGAAATGTAAAATGCCGCGTTTTTCTAAATCAAACTGCAAGTTTTCATGCTCAGCAATTTCAAATAAACGCTGACGTGCCATCAATGCAAGACGGACGGTCTCGTGAGTATTTTCACGGTAATCTTTAATATGCCCCATAAACTCAAAGAGCCATGAATATTTGTGTAGATTAAAACTTGGATTTAATAATAATGGCGCGGTTTTTTGTGACATCCATTTGATGCCTTTCACTACCGTTGCTTTTTGGTTCCAGACTTCAGCATTACACGCTGATAATTGTCCACCATTGGCAAACGACGTTTCCATCGCAGGATAAAGATGTTTATCGACCACAGTGACACGATAACCGAGTAATCCGAGTTCGTAAGCTGTCGTTACCCCAGTAATACCTGCACCAATCACAACAATATGACACATATAGGCTCCTTGGAAATTATATTTCCTATGTTCGCCCCATCTGTCATTGTTACCTGAGAGCTTTGGTTCCTTGCGAAGCAATGTGAACCTTCCCCTTCGGTGAGTAGGTCTAGCCTACTTCTCTCCAGATTTTTATATGATTACAGTCCTTTTGCCTGAGAGTTTCCTGGGGGAACTTGCTCCTTCGGCGAGCACGATCTGTGCTTCTCTCCTGCAATCATCCATTCGTTTTTTTATTCGGCATTCATCTTGGTATTGCCTTAGTTAGATATGAGCAATATTTGTACCAAATCTCAAGTCCTATTTGGGTCAATATTGTTAAATAATATTTTTATATCGATTTAAGTTATTAGGTTATAAATTTAAAATCAATTTTTTTATACCTAAATACTTCATCTTTAAAATAAAGGTTTAAAATACTGAATGAAATTTATATCTAGAAAGATTGAAGTTTTATGTCGGATTCTACCCTTTTCTCTTGCTTTGCATCTGTGATCAAAACACATTCTATTGAAGAATTAACTCAAAGTGATTTACTCCGTCTTAAAACTCTGGGAACTATTCAAAGCTTTTATGCACCATTCGAGGCCATAAATCATGATGCAAAAGTGGTCATCGTCGGCATCTGCCCAGGCCAACAACAATGGCGTAATGCATTAATTGCAGCGAAGGACGGCGTAGAGCAGCAATTATCTGAGGAAAACATACTTAAACTTGCCAAGAATAGTGGTGCTTTTAGTGGTCCTATTCGTAAAAATTTAACTCAACTGCTAGATCATATTGGATTACAGAATCAATTAGGCATACAGACCACTGCAGAGCTATTTAGCAATCATCAAGATATGGTGCAAATGTGTTCGGTTTTACAGCAATGTATTTTGGTCAATGGAAAAAATTATGCAGGCTCAACGCCCGCAATGTTGAAAAATGAATTATTAAAACAACATATTGATGATTATTTTATTCCTATGATTCAACAGCTTCCGAACGCAATTTATATACCGCTAGGCAAAGGTGTAGATGAGGTTTTAAATTATGTAAGCAGCTTAGGCTATTTAAAAGATCAGCAGATTTTAGCAGGACTTCCCCATCCATCGGGTGCGAATGCTGAACGGATCAAATATTTTTTAGGCGAAAAACCACGTGACCAATTGTCTCGACAAACCAATCCCGAGCAGATTGATAGCGCAAAATCACAGATCTTACTTAAGTTATCTAAATTTCAATGAAATAAGATTTACATCACTTAATAATATTTTTTATTTGAATATCGACCACTTATATCAAAGCAGTGCTCAAACAAAACTAGAAAAGTGTGATGTATTTTACTTTTTTGTTTTTTCTGTGTGAATATGCGCCAAAATAAATATTGCTTATAAAAATAACGCTAACATGGAAAAACACATGAAAAATTATTTAGTTCTAGGATTTACACTCCTACTACTCACAGGTTGTATTACCGTACCTAAAAATAAACCTGAAACAAGAACCTTGAAGCTAAAAGGTGTGAATACCGTTGAAAACAGCAAAGTGATCCAACGAACCATTACTCGGGGTCAGTTACTATGTGAAGCTAGGCAAAAATGTCCTGAACTTGCAATTGATTGGCAAAAAAACAAAGGTGAGTATGCACTTTCACTGCATTCTTATGATCAACAGCAGCTTGATATGAGTGAAATATCTTTTGTGATTGACGGCAAAGTTTTGTCTTATCCTGCAATTGTTCAAACAAATTATCGTCGCTTAGATAATTCAAATGTGATTGATTCTTCTAATACCGTGATGATCCCAGATGCTGTGCTTAAACAATTTCGGGACGCAAAAAATATTGCTGTGATAATGAATACCAACCAAGGTGAAATCGCACACTATATGTTAAAAAACCAAAAATCTTCAGATGCCTATCGACTATTTTTACGTGCTTATTCTTAAGCTCAAATAGTCTAAAATAAAAATACCAAAAGTTAGTGTATGTTTTCTTTTGGGATTTTTTATTCATCTCGCTTTATAAATTGATCAAATACATCACATGATCTTTATTTTATTCGTTTAATTAATTGTTTAATTGTCAGTTCATATATCGGTTGACCCACCTCTAGATGAAGAGGATAGGCTTGATTTTCATCTGTTATGTTATAGCCACGTCGTTGATAATATTTTATTAATTCTAAACGCCGATCAATCACATACATCACAAATTCTTCAACATTGGGTTCCATCAACATCACTTGTTGTTCTGCAAATTGCAATAATTTTTTCCAAAGCCCTAAGGTTGCTCATTTGGATGAATTGCAAAATGACCAATTTCACAGCTCATACCCTGCATTTGAATACCAATACACCCCATGATCTGAGTATTTTACGATTCCATCACATATAGATGAAAATCCTTTTTTTGTAAGAGTTGACTGAGTTGAGAGACATTTATTCGATTTCCTCGAACAATATGATGTTCCGTGGTCCAGCTCTTGGGATGATTCTCTCGATAGGCTGTATTCATTAAGCTTTCGAGCTGCTGAATATCATCAAGTAAAGCATGTCTTATATTCATATTTTTTATCTATTTATTTTCATAGGCCTATTTTACTGAAATAAAAAAACCAGACAATTGTCTGGTTTTTTTTAAGCAATGTGCTCATCAGTGTGACTTGCTAACGCTATTCACCAACAGCATCGGAACAAAAAGCAGTGCTTTGTTATTTATCCTCTGTGACTCGCTAACGTTACTCACCAAATCGCGTTCGGAACAAAGCAGCGCTTTGTTATTTATCCACTGTGACTTGCTAAAGCTATTCACTAACCGCGTTCGAAACAAAGCAACGCTTTGTTATTTATCCACTGTGACTTGCTAACGCTATTCACTAACCGCGTTCGGAACAAAGCAACGCTTTGTTATTTATCCACTGTGACTTGCTAACGCTACTCACCAACCGCGTTCGGAACAAAGCGGCGCTTTGTTATTTATCCTCTGTGACTCGCTAACGCTACTCACCAAACCGCGTTCGGAACAAAGCAGCGCTTTGTTATTTATCCTCTGTGACTCGCTAACGCTACTCACCAAACCGCGTTCGGAACAAAGCAGCGCTTTGTTTCCTCACTTGGGTTCAATTGGGGCAAATGGTGCAACTACATCCGCATTTTGTGCACGGTTGCGCATGAAGTGATCCATGAGCACAATTGCTAACATCGCCTCTGCAATTGGTGTTGCACGAACACCAACACAAGGATCATGGCGACCTTTGGTCAACACATCTGTATCTTCACGATTAATCGTAATGGTTTTACCCGGCGTAGTAATGGAAGCTGTTGGTTTCAAGGCGATCGCAACACGAATGTCTTGACCACTCGAAATACCACCCAAAATGCCGCCTGCATGGTTTGCCAAGAAACCATCCGTAGTTAACTCATCACGGGTTTCATGACCAAACTGCTCAGCAACACCAAAGCCATCACCAATTTCCACACCTTTTACGGCATTGATGGACATCATAGCATGTGCAATATCTGCATCTAAACGATCAAATACAGGCTCGCCCCAACCAACTGGTACTTGCGTCGCAATAATTTCCAGTTTGGCGCCACAGCTCGTTCCTTGTTCACGAAGTGACGTTACGAGAGCTTCAAAACGTGGGACGGCATCAGCATCACCACAGAAAAATGGGTTATTTGGAACTTCATTCCAGTCCAATTTCTCTGCTTTTTCGGTACCAATTTCGGTTACATGACCACGAATTTCTATGCCGAATTTCTCAAACAAGAATTTTTTAGCAATCGCACCCGCAGCAACACGCATCGCAGTTTCACGAGCACTCGAACGACCACCACCACGATAATCACGGAAACCATACTTATGTGTATACGTATAGTCTGCATGACCCGGACGGAAGGTTTGCGCAATGTTGCCATAATCTTTTGATTTTTGATCTGTGTTACGGATCAATAGACCAATTGATGTACCGGTCGTTTTGCCTTCAAATACGCCTGAAATAATTTCAACTTCATCGGGTTCTTTACGCTGAGTTGCAAACTTAGATGTGCCCGGCTTACGACGATCCAGATCCTTTTGCAAATCGGCTTCAGTCAGTTTAATACCCGGTGGAACCCCATCCACAATGGCCATCAGACCAACGCCATGAGATTCACCACAAGTCGTTACACGGAAGAGTTGCCCTATACTATTACCTGCCATGTCAAACGACTCCTTATGCTTGAACAGATTGAATGAATAAATCTCGGTATTCGCGGCATTGAGCAGCAGTCAATGCAAAGATACCTGTACCGCCTTTTTGGAACTGTAACCAGTAAAAATCAACGGTATTGAAGTTTTGACGCATTGCCCATTCTGAGTTACCCACTTCGATCACAATTAAGCCATCTTCAGTCAGGTAATCTGCAGCTTGTGCCAACATTTTACGTACAAGATCCAAACCATCTTGACCCGCAGCAAGCGCCATTTCAGGTTCATGGTGGAATTCTTCTGGTAAATCTGCCATGTCTTCAGCATCCACATACGGTGGATTCGACACGATTAAATCATATTGATTTTCTGCTGGAATTTTGGCGAATAAATCAGACTCAAGTAAAGCCACTTGATATTGTTTATTGTGGTGTTCACAGTTAATTTGCGCCACTTCAAGTGCATCTTTAGATAAATCTGTTGCATCAACTTCAGCATCTGGGAATGCATAAGCTAAAGCAATCGCGATACAACCTGAACCCGTACACATATCTAAAATGCGCTGAGGAGTTTTTGGATTGGCATTTTCAGGTAGATTATTAACCGCAGCACCCATTTCGCCATTTTCACCTAAGCAATATGGCGCAAAACGGTTTTCAATTAACTCTGCAATTGGAGAACGTGGAATCAGTACACGTTCATCGACATAAAATGGCTTACCAAAGAAATATGACAAGTTTAGTAAATAAGACGTCGGAACTTTTTCATTAATACGACGTTCTAACAATGCTAAAAATTCTGCAACTTCACTTGGCAATAATTTCGCATCTAAGATTTCCGCATCTGCATTCCAATCTAGAGATAACGTTTGTAAAACCAATGCTGAACTTTCAGCAAAATAGTCTTCTGTACCTTGTCCTAAGTGGGCATCATATTGACGTAAAGCTGTTACCCCAAAGCGGATATAATCACGAATTGTAGATAGGTTTTCAGCTGCTTCCTGTAAATGTTCAGGGCTAATAGTCGGTCGATCCACTTAAGGCGTCTCCAGTTCATAATTTTTTAAACGCCCTATGATACCTTGTTTTGATGCTATTTATAATAAAAATACGGCATTATTCACCGCTTGAAAGCATTTCATAACCTGCATATATAGGTCAGATACATTCGCTGAAATGAAATGTGTACTTTAGGCTTTTCTTCAGCATGCTATAAAACCTAATAGATAAAAATTACGAATAAAAACCAATTCAAGCTCAATTGTTTAGCAATTTATACTTGATCCTAAGCTTTAATTTCTTAAAATCATCCCCATACAAACAGTTAAATTTTAAATGCGGAGCTCCAATGAGCTATAAGCACAATAACCTCATGGCTATGCGTCAAAGCTATTGGGAAGACACTCAGTCTTTAAATGTGCAAACTGAAAAGGCATTTTTTCAGCAACTACTGATCGAACATCAAGTTTTCCCTGATGCGAGTCTAGAAAACGCACGTACCCTATTTTTTAGCTTACCGAGCATTATTATTGTCAAAGGTTATGCTGCCGGATTTAAAGACGAATCTGTCCAACATCTTATTCATCAACATATTGAAGAACATAAAGCCGCATTGATGCAAAACGATACGGTAAAAATCAAATATCGTTTATAGTTTTCTTTCCAATGTACCTGTCTACGCGGCATCTTGCTTAAGTTTGCAAATGCTTACTGCATATTCAGTAAGTTGAACTATTTTAATACGTTAAGAAACGTTAAAATTAGCTACAATGTATTTTTCTGCGAATTGCTGATTAAAGGATTTAATTTACATGTCAGATCAGAACGATAAGCTCAAACACTTGAAAACGTCTTCTATGGATCGACGCTTATCTATCGCAAAGGCATCGCTACTTGCGGGAACTCGTTGGGCAGCATCAAACGCTACTTCTATTTTTTCGAGTGAAGAAGAAAAAGAGAAAAAGCGTAAAAAAGCCATGAAAGATCAGGCTGAATATCTCGTCGCAGAAATTGGTAAATTAAAAGGTTCGATTGTAAAAATTGGGCAAATGATGGCGTTGTATGGTGAACATTTTCTGCCTGAAGAAATCACCCAAGCCCTCAACACGCTGAACAATCAAACAGTTGCATTGGCATGGCCAGCCATCAAAGTCCAATTACAAAATCAACTAGGCTCAAAGCTTGATGATCTCGTGATTGATCATGAGCCACTTGGCACAGCATCTCTGGCACAGGTTCACCGTGCAAAACGCAAATCTGATGGTTTAGAACTGGTTTTAAAAATCCAGTATCCGGGTGTGGCAGATGCAATCGATTCAGATATGAATCTATTCAAAAACATGCTCAAACTGACACGAATGGTTCCTCAAACCCGTGAATTTGATCAGTGGTTTGATGAAGTTCGTGAAATGATGCATCGTGAAGTAAATTATAAAATCGAAGCAGATACCACTCGCCGTTTTGCAGCACGCTTAAAAGAAGACCCACGCTATATCGTGCCGCAAATCATTGAAGGTTATTCAACACCTCAAGTGCTGTGTATGACCTTTGAACGTGGTGTGCCGATTAACAGCCCAGTGATGCTGTCACTTCCTCAAGAGCGCCGTAATGCCTTAGGTGAAGCATCACTTGAGATTGCCGTACGTGAAATTTTTGAATGGGGTGAAATGCAAACCGACCCTAACTTCGGAAACTATTTGGTCCGTTTGGGCAATGGTGCGGATGTGCCCGATAAAATCGTACTCCTCGACTTCGGTGCGATCCGTCAGTTCGATGAGCATCTGTTAAGCGTTGCGCGTAATTTGATTACCGCGGGTTATCACCATAGCTCTGAGCAAATGGTCAAAGCGATGACAGGTTATGAGTTCTTTGATGGTATTCCACAAAGTATTAAACCCGATATGGCCAAAGTCTTTCTGTTAGCAACAGAGGCATTTAGTAGCACTGAAAATAACCCGGACATCCCTGCTGGTGTTATGGACGAACAACAACGCTATGACTGGAAAAAAAGCCAATTACATAGCCGTGTAATGCAACAAGCTTCAAAATCGATGGCATCTCGCTACTTCTCAGTTCCACCTAAAGAGTTTATGTTTATTAGCCGTAAATTTATCGGTGCATATACCTTTATGACCGTCATTGAAGCGAAAACCAATGTTCGTCGTATGATTCAAAAATATCAATAAACATTCAATTCACATCTTAAGACTTGGCTGACTCAAATGTCAGCCAAGTCAATTTTAAAATAACAATACTTTTAAGCCTTTTTACTTTTCTATTCTTAATTAATCATTTAGCTATCGAATCCCACCTAATCTCGCCGTTTATCTTTGACAATCATGCATGTCATTTATGACATGGTTTTTCTATCTTTGGCATGTCAGCATTAAATAAGAACAACGCAAATGGAAAACAACAATGACCAATATGGTAAACAAGGCACAAGGATTTGGACTCTCACTTTTAACAAAAATTGCCGGAAGTGATGTACTCGATCAGTTTAAACTGCGCAAATTTGTTGAAAAATCTTTGTATCAGAGCTCAAAAGCTGGTTTTAAAACCCTGAGCCAGACGCAAAAAGCATTTCAGACCAACAAAGATGTGCATAAGCAACGTTTGCCAAATCAACAAAAATCATTATTTGATTTAAACCTGACTGAAGAACAGCAAATGACTGCTGATGCGATGCAGCAGTTTGCCACAGAAGTCTTGTATCCCCTTGCTCATCAAGCCGATCAAGAGGAAAGATTTCCTGAAGCGTTATGGCAACATATCCAAGATCTAGGTCTAAATTATTATGCCTTACCTGAAGATTTGGGTGGCGTCGCGGCAGAAAAAAATATCATTAGCAATATCTTAATTGCTGAACAATTGGCTGAAGGTGACTTTAGTTTAACAGCAGGTTTACTGTCGACGTTTAGCTGTATCAACGCCATTACCCAATGGGGTTCCGAATCTGTTCAAGCAACCTACTTAGCGGCATTTGCAGATGATTCAGCCCTACGTGCAAGCTTTGCGGTACAAGAGGCCACGGCGGCATTTAATCCCTATCAACTTAAAACTCACGCGATTGCTGATGGCCAGCAGTATAAAATCAGTGGGGAGAAAACCTTAGTCCTTCTAGGCGAACAGGCAGATGTGCTGTTAGTGAGTGCCATGCTCAATGGACAGCCTGAAGTTTTTATTGTGCAACGCGACCAGAGCATTAGCGCTAAAAAAACACCAGCTATGGGTTTAAAAGCCACTGAAACGGTAACTTTAAAATTTACTCACACCCCTGCCCAACGCTTAGGTGATCAAGATTTCAATTACACCTCATTTATCGATCTTGGCAACTTAATGTGGTGTGCCATGGCTGTTGGCACCGCAACTGCAGTCAAAAAATATTGCATTCAATATGCAAACGAACGTACAGCTTTTGGAGAGCCAATTTCGCACCGTCAAAGTGTGGCATTTATGATTGCAGATATGGCAATCGAAATTGATGCCATGCATATGCTCATCCTAAACGCAGCAAGTCTAGCCGAAGCCGGCAAGCCATTTCATCGTGAAGCCTATTTAGCCCGCGTGCTATGTGCTGAAAAGTCAATGAAAATTGGGACCGATGGCGTGCAAATATTAGGTGGTCACGGCTTTACCAAAGAACATCCCGTAGAACGTTGGTATCGAGACTTACGTGCCACAGCGATTCTTCAATCTGGCTTACATGCATAATTCAGCAAAATAAAAACAAGGAAATGTCCATGAACTTACAAAATCCGAAAAAATTTAAATTGCTGATCGACCAAGCCCATGAAGTCGCTTTAAATGTTCTACGCCCTATTTCACGTAAATATGACAAAGCCGAACACGCCTATCCAAAAGAATTAGACATGTTATCTTCCCTCGTTGACGGTATGAATGATGGCGGTGATGGCATGAATGCAGGTGCCGCCGTCAATAAACGTGGCGACACAGACACTGGTAATAAAAACGGTGTCAATATGTCAACAGCCCTCAGTATCATCGAAATGTGCTATGGAGATACAGGCCTGTTACTCAGTATGCCTCGCCAAGGGCTTGGAAACTCGGCTATTGCAGCAGTAGCCAATGATGAGCAACTAGAACGCTTAAAAGGAACTTGGGCCGCTATGGCCATTACAGAACCAAATTGCGGCTCTGATTCTGCAGCTATTCGGACAACAGCGACGAAAGATGGTGATGAATACATCCTCAATGGTGAAAAAATCTTTGTCACCTCAGGCGAACGTGCTGATTCAGTAGTTGTTTGGGCAACGCTAGATAAAAAATTAGGCCGTGCAGCGATTAAATCCTTTGTTGTTGAAAAAGGTACGCCGGGCATGACTGTAGAACGCCTAGAACATAAATTGGGTATTAAAGCCTCTGATACTGCTGCCATTAGTTTTGTAGATTGTCGTGTCCCTGCTGCAAACTTATTAGGCAATGCTGAAATTGATGTAGCAAAGGGTTTTGCTGGGGTTATGGAAACTTTTGATAATACTCGCCCACTCGTTGCCGCGATGGCTATTGGCTGTGCCAAGGCATCTTTAGAGCGAATTAAAGAAATCTTTAAAGATGAATTAGATGAGCAGTATTCAACACCGATCTTACAAAGCTCGAATATTGCTGCACAAATATATCGAATGGAAGCAGACTGGGAAGCAGCACGTCTCCTCATGCTCAAAGCCGCATGGATGGCCGACAACAAAAAACCAAACTCACGTGAAGCATCCATCGCTAAAGCAAAAGCAGGCCGTGTAGGTAATGAAATCACGTTAAAGTGTGTAGAACTCGCAGCGGCTGTCGGCTATAGCGAAGATGAATTATTAGAAAAATGGGCACGTGATTCAAAAATCCTCGATATATTTGAAGGCACACAGCAAATTCAACAATTAATCGTTGCACGTCGTGAACTGGGTAAAAGTTCAAGCGAATTAAAGTAATTTTTTGCTTGAGTAATTTTAAACTTAGAGATGGATTTTTTTATAGGATCAGTCTATAAACAATCCATCTTTTTGTTTTTCGATGATTATGTTTCAGATCCGACCACTTCAACTTGAAGACAATGTAAGCATTGCCAATGTCATTCGCACAGTTTCCAAAGAATTTGGATTAGCGCCAGAGTCAGGATTTGCTGTTGCAGATCCAATTTTAGATGATTTATATCACGTCTATACGCAAGCAAATGCACAATATTGGGTTATTGAAAATCAACACGGTACAATTTTAGGTGGTGGGGGCCTTTCTCCTTTAGTTGGAGACTCAAGCATTTTAGAAATCCAAAAAATGTATTTTATGCCTGAATTACGTGGTCATGGCTTAGCCAAAGATATTTTAGAACTTTGTTTTCAATTCGCCAAAGATCATAATTTTAAAGCGTGTTATTTAGAAACTACACATACACTTGGGCAAGCGGTGAAACTCTATGAAAAAGTAGGATTTCAACACTTACAAGCTCCCAAGGGCAATACAGGTCATAGCCAAGCATGCGAAATTTGGATGCTTAAAACGCTTTAAATAAAATTAGATTCTACAAATTTCACTGGAAAGATTTACAGCTTTATCAAATACAGTTATTTGATGAATGGATATTCTAGTTTTTTATAACTAAAGTTCTCGGGATTTGAATGTTCCCATAATCTTAATAAGTACCATGTTAAGAGAGAAATACTGATTCAATTAACACGATCTTTTTCTCTCTTCACTTAAAAAATCATGTAATTTGAGTACATTTCCATCAATTCTTACAATTTCACTGTACAGAGCATCTTAAGAAAATATTGACCTCTAAGTCTCCAGTTCATAATATCGCTTTAGAAATTACACTTAGCCATGATTATTTTAAAGTGAATATAAATGCAGAATGTACTGAATAAAACTCGCCTTTCAACTCGTCTTTCGTCGCTCCTAAGCGCTCACAGCTTAAAGTTTTCAACTGTTATTATATCTGTAACCCTGATTTCTGGATGTTCATCACTAGGTGGTGGCTCTGTAGAAAAACGTGCAGTTAAACTTTCATCAGGGATCCAAAAGGCCTATTCAGTCAATCCTGAAACTGCAAACCGAGTGTCGCCCTACATTGTACAAACTGCCGATCAATACAACTTAGATCCTTTACTACTGGCTGCCGTTATTCGCCAAGAATCAACTTTCCGCCCTTATGTCAGTTCTCCTGCAGGTGCAGTCGGTTTAACTCAGGTGATGCCACGTTATTGGCAAGCAACATGCCCTGGGGATTTATATGACGAATTAACCAATATTAATTGTGGGTCATTTATTTTAACTAAATATAAAAATGCCGCTGGCAGCATGCCAAAAGCTTTAGCCTACTATAATGTCGGACCTACTGCTTATAACACCAATCGAAAAATGAAAAAACAAGGCAAACGTTATGCAAAACAAGTTAAAGAACATCAAAATAATTTAAAAAGTGCATTATAAGAAGTAAAGTTCAATCCTATTACCCCATGATTGAACTTTTAACATATATCACAAATACTTGAATTTAATAGACTTAAATCACAAATATAGATTCTAGAATAATATTATATGATGTATTTTAATGAGCAATAAACAAACAAACAGCACATATTTTTAATATTTATTTCATCTTATATAATCGTTTTTGTATATTAAATTAATGAAATAATACATTAAATCTATTAATAAAAAAACTCTTATAAAACAACAACCTTAATTGAATTTCATATACAACAATTCTATAAAAAGTTTAAATATTCTACACAATACTATAACTTTTAGCCGCCAAGAATCTTTTAAACATCATTTTTACTTTATTTATTATTAACAATAATCAACCAGCTGATTTTTTTAGCATTGTTTATTCATTATTTTTAGCTAATATCATATAGGTCAGTAAAACTATATTACTGATTAACATATAATTTATTGGGGTTAATAATGGCCAAATTATCTTTAAACGCTTTAACAGACATTGACGGTTTTATTGCTGCAGCTTTGGTTGACAGCGAAAGTGGCCTTGCTATGGCGACACAAGGCAATAACGACATCGATTTAGAATTAGCTGCTGCTGGTAATACTGAAGTTGTCCGCTCAAAGCGTAAAGTTGCCAAAGCGTTGAATTTAAATGACTCTATTGAAGACATTCTAATTACTCTGGGTAAACAATATCACTTAATCCGCCCACTCGACTCAAATGAAGCATTATTTCTTTACCTCGTATTAGACCGTAGTAAATCAAACCTTGCTATGGCTCGCCATGAACTTAAACATTTCGAAAAAGAATTAGATTTTTCTTAATTTAAAGTTGGGTTATTTCACAAGAAATAACCCAGTTTTTCTGGACCATTTCGTGAATAGCACATTATATATTTCTATCTTTGGCTTAAATCTAAATGTTATCAATGACATTAAATCTATTATTTCAAATAAGCTATCTGAAACTTTTACTATTCATTGGACAAACATTGCAGATTCGAAACTCCAAGTCCTATTAATCAATGATGACTTTATCGACCTGCCGAATATAAATAAAATAAGGCACGAAGCTTTAATCATACTTAAACTTAAAAAAAATGAATTGAAAGCAAATCAAATCGAACACGATACCCTGTTTTTACCCCTAACAAATACCAATCAATTTGAGCATTGGTTAGAGCATTCAGTTGCGTTAAGGTTCCGAGACATTAATCCTGTAAATGTGTCCAATCCTATTGTTGTTCAAGACACAAAACCTAAATTAAATGCACTCCAGATCTCACAGGCTTTTAAAGATTTAAATAAACATCAACGTCAACTATTGCTTTTAGATCAAAAACCAATCGCACTCATTGATAACTTAAGCAATGAGTTTTGGATAGAACAAAATATACAAATCACACAAAATTCTGAAATCACACTCATTTCAGCAGATACAAATACAGTTGTCACTTTTAAATATGGGTTGGAATCAATAAATTTACAGCATGGATTATGGCAATTTGTTTGGGATTACGTAGATGATACTCCCCCCAATTACACAAGCCACTATAAACTTTTGCATTGGCCACAGCCTATACATTGTGCTGAGCGACAATCACTATTGAAAATATCCGCTTTTTTTATGGAAGGTAGTTCTACTCAATATATTGCTGAACAAATACATTTAAGCCAAAACTTTATTAATCGTTATTTATTTGCATGCCACATAGCTCAAATCATAGAAGAGATACCAGCCATGGCGAGTGTATATCATAGCCAAAAAACAGCTCAAGAATCTTCAAATCCACTACAGAGTTTTTTCCGTAGTCTTCGAAAAAAATTAGGAATCTAAAATTTCATTATGATTTTACAGCAATACAAGATCGTATTTGCCGGAACGATGGGTGCCGGAAAAACCACTGCTATTCAAAGTATTTCTGATATTCCTGTACTGAGTACAGAAGCGCTTAATACTGATCAAAATGCGCATCAAAAAATGTTGACTACTGTTGGAATCGATTACGGTGAACTTACTCTCGCCGATGGTACTAAACTTGGTTTATATGGTACACCGGGCCAAGAAAGATTTAACTTTATATGGAATACCATTTGTAACGGCGCGATTGGTACAATTATTTTGATTGATCATACACATGACCATCCAATTCAGCAGCTGAATGATTATTTAAATTATTTTTCTGAAAATAATGAAAACATCATCATCGCGATTACACATTTAGATAGTACTCAGTATAAATCCACCAAACTTTATAAAGAATGGCAAGATTCACAACAGATACATCACCCCATTTTTTATATCGATGCTAGAAATAAAAAAGACATTCTTTTTATTCTAGAAGCACTTATTGCAAAAGCCGAAGTTCAACTTTCAATCTGATGAAGATATTATGAATACAGCAATTCGTACAACACGTTCAGCACCACTACAGCTTATTGAACAAGCACATAAACTCATGAAGGAGTTAATTTCTGATGTGTCCGGTGTTGAATATATGATGTTATGTTCAACTGATGGTTTTGAATTAAAATCTATAGAAAAGAAAAATATTGAAAATTCTGGAAAACTTGCAGCTGTAAGCAGTTCAATCTTAGCAATGGTTCAAGCTTTTACTAATGAAATTAATTTAGTCGGTTGTCAAACCATTACATTAGATGCAGAAAATGGTAAAGCATTACTCACAGCGATCTCTCACCCTCAGCACCCTATGATATTAGTTGTCTTGACATCAAAAAATGTATTATTAGGGCAATTATTATATTCTTTAAAAAGAGTGAGTAATGAACTAAGCGAATATCAACTGTCAAATACATTCACCTAGTCCAATTCAATTTATTTCATCGATTCACGCATTTTATCTTCATCAAAATATTGTGCAAATGATGCAATACGTTTTTCAACAACTGGATTTTTCATCAGGTTCTCAGCTGCACGATTCCCCAATAGTTCAAATGCTTTACCCAAAGCATTTGTTCCTTCATTTTCTGTAACAGCTTTGATTTCAGCATTACAACGTTTAGTAAATAAATCTTGAAATAAATTTGCCATATTTTTATCAATCTTTTGCATCTCAGCGGACGTTACTTTACTATATTTAGAAATTTCTGGATGTGCTGAAAATGCCAAATAAATCCAAGCCGTTAAATTCTGACTCTCTTCTGCTGAAATTTTATTTACCAAACATTCACTTAGTTTATCCTGATACACACCGGCTGTAGTATTGAAAGAAACAAATGCAAATAAAACTATAGTTAATAATTTTTTTAAAAACATCTTAAATACCCTATATATTATTAATGAAACAAACGATTTTATTATATTGATTTATTACACATTTTCATTAGCAAAAGATTTTAAAATGATATAGATGGATTGAGCATTTTAGTTTTATTTTCTTTAAATATCTCTCGTTTTCCTATTTTTTGAATTTGCTTCTCTTATTATTTTTCTATTTTGATAACTTTCCCTTTTTCTCCGCACATAAAAAAACACCCCCTGCACTAGTCAGGGGGTGTTTCGAATAATGAGCTGGCGATGACTTACTCTCACATGGGTAACCCCACACTACCATCAGCGCTAAGAGGTTTCACTTCTG